>NZ_JCACCM010000114.1:0-20500 GCF_059501405.1 Myxacorys sp. | reverse complement strand
GGCAGAAACATCGACGCTATTCTGCTTTTTCTACGGTCAATAAACTAGCCCTGCGGAAATGGGGGGACTTTAATTTACTCTGCATACTGCCCGTGTCTAGCTATCCCCATGAAGAATCTAGCGATGAATTCCCTCGTTCAATTCCCTAAGCAAATTACGCTCACTGACCTAACCACGATCGTCACTCGCGCCAGCTTTCTCTGGGAACGCTTAGATGCAGAACGATTTGCGATTGAGGATAATTTAGCCAATGAACAAGAGATTCAACAACAGCTCGATCGCTGGTGCCAAGTGGTCGCCCAAGGCAGTTGGGATATTTTACAGAAACGCTTACAGTGGGAAGGCTTGGACCTCGATACCATTCGCCCTCGATTAGGGACTGTGAGCTTGAATGCGGCTCAACCGTTGCCAGATTGGGCAGAAACGTTGCATCGCATTATGCAAACCGCAACGGAATTCACACCCGAACGAGAAACCAATCTCCCGATCGATCCAGAGCATCCGCTCCCCTTTGAAGACATTCTTCTGCCTGCGATCAAAGTCGCCAGACAGCAGCTTCTCACTCAACTGGAAACTCAGCACACCTTACCCTTGTCGCTGCTCTCAGAAGCCGCTTACCGAAGCTTAGAGCGCAGTCTGCTGCAACGACTGGTCGGATTGTATAGCAAGACGCTGAACTTTGAATTCTCTCAAGTTCGTCCGTTTGGTCAAAGCTTGCTCAACGTATTAGACCTGCAACCCGAGAGCCGCGATCGCAAGACGCACTACACCCAATTTGTCACTCAATTGCTGCAAGATGGATTGCTGACATTGTTTCAGAAATATCCCGTTCTAGGCCGCTTAGTGGCAACAGCAGTGAATTTTTGGGTCGAATTTACAGCGGAGTTTCTGCAACGGTTGGCGAACGATCACTCAGACCTGCAACGCACGTTTAGCGCAACTGTCGCTCCACTTTCTCAGAATAAAGTGATTGAAATTCACACCTCGCTCTCCGATCCTCACAAACGCGGCAGAACCGTGATTGTGTTTACCTTTGAGTCGGGGCTAAAACTCGTTTATAAACCAAAAAATTTAGGATTAGAGGTTGCGTTTAATCAATTTTTAGATTGGTGCAATCAACACAGCAATCTTTTAGAGTTCAAAGTGACTCAGGTGCTCGATCGTGGCGATTATGGCTGGATCGAATATGTTGAACACTTACCTTGTGCAGATCAAGCAGCAGCAGAGCGATTCTACGAACGTGCCGGAATGTTGCTAGGTGTGCTGTATGCCCTCAGAGGTACTGACTGTCACTACGAGAACTTAATTGCCAATGGCGAACATCTGGTGCTGATTGACATGGAAACGCTGCTGCACCATGAGCCGAAGCTAATTGACGATTCACCGTTGGCTCAAGACATTGAAACTAGTGCCGCTCAACAGTTTTGGGGTTCTGTTCTCCGCACCGGACTGTTACCCCGTTGGGACTTTAGCAGCGATTTTCGGATGGCGTACGATATTAGTGGTTTGGGCAGTACCACCCCTCAGTTCTATCGTCGGAAAGTGCCTCGTTGGCAGCGCATCAACACCGATGATATGCACCTGCGCTCCGAAGCGATCGCATTACCTGTTGAGAAAAATGTGCCGCGCTTGGGTGAAATCGCTCTGTCGCCCCACGAGTATCGGTCGCAAATCGTGGCTGGGTTCGAGCAGATGTATCGCTTCTTAGTTGCACACCGCGAGGTCTTACTGTCCCCAAACAGTCCACTCACGGCAATGCAAAATCAGCAGGTTCGCTTTGTCTTCCGTGCCACCCGAATTTACACTCTCATTCTGCAGAAAACCTTATCTCCCGATCACCTCAAACACGGGGTAGACTTCAGCATTCAACTCGATCATCTCAGCCGCGCCTTTATTGTTGCTCAAGAGAAGCCGAGTGCCTTTCCAGTTTTGAGTGCAGAACTGCGATCAATGGAACAATTAGACGTTCCGTTCTTTACTGCCAGCGCGGTGATCGACGAACTGAAAGTCGGCTGTTTTCCACCCATTCAAAACTACTTTAAGCGATCGGGCTATCAAGATGTGCTCAACCAGTTGCAGATGCTCGACGAAACCGATCTTGCCCGTCAAATTGCCATTATTCAAGGCTCTTTTGATGCTCAGGTTGCTTCATTTAGCGAGAAAGAGCAGCCGTGGAACGCTGAATCGTTGCCGTTGCTGAGCGCCGAACAATTGCTTCAAGACGCCCAAGCGATCGCGACAGAACTCGAAACCAGAGCAATTCCAGATGTTGATGGCAGCATTAACTGGATTGGCTTAGATTATGTGGTGCAAGCAGAACGATACCAATTGCACACCTTGGGTGATTCTCTTTGCGATGGACGCTCTGGTATTGCCCTGTTCTTCGCGGCTCTCAGTCAGGTTTCTGTTGACTCGCGCTATCGGGATCTTGCTTATAGAACCATCCAGCCTCTACGTCGGCAGATCCACACGCTCGATCTAGAAGCTCGACAACGGTTGGCTCGCTTCACGGGAATTGGAGGCGCAACCGGGTTAGGGTCGATGATCTATTCGCTAGTTAAGATTAGCCAATTCCTCGACGATGCAACGCTATTGCAAGATGCTCAGGCATTAGCGGATTGGATCACACCAGCCCTCATTGCGGCGGATGACCATTTCGACGTCATGAGCGGCGCAGCGGGAGCCATTCTCGGATTGTTATCGCTATATGATGCAACTCAGAAAGCAACCGTTTTAGAAACCGCGATCGCGTGTGGGCAGCATTTGATCACCCACCAGCAAAGCGGAACAGAAGGCGCTAGAGCCTGGAAAACGTTTTGGGATCAGCCCCTCACTGGCTTTTCTCATGGTACGGCAGGCAACGCTTATGCATTACTAAAACTATATGCGGTCAGCCACGATCGCGCCTACTCAGACGCTGCCCTCGAAGCGATCGAGTACGAGCGCAGCGTTTTCTCTAAGGCGGAGGCAAACTGGCCCGACTTCCGCAGAGCAGGACCCAGCGGACAGATTGAGTTTGCCAATAAGTGGTGTCATGGTGCGACTGGAATTGGGTTAGGACGCTTAGGTTGCTCCAGAATTTTGCCTCAGCCAGACATTCAGCAAGAAATTGAGATCGCGCTCCAAACGACGCAGAGTTTTGGCTTGCGACCAATCGACCATTTGTGCTGTGGCAACTTAGGGCGGGCTGAAGTGCTGTTGGTAGGTTCGCAACTGTGCCAGCGCCCAGAGTGGCAAAAGGTTGCGCTTCAAAATGCGACAAACGTTGTGGCGAAGGCAAAGCGCACAGGGGCGTATCAACTGTTTCCCAATCTGCCTACGTCTGTCTACAATCCTGGCTTTTTAGCGGGAACGTCAGGCATTGGCTATGCGTTGCTACGCCTTGCTCACCCTGCGCTTCCTTCCGTGTTGTTATGGGACTAATGACTGTGTTGCAAAATGTTTTGAGAGCATGATCCTCCGATGAATCTATACTGTTATGAGTTTGATTGAAAGGATGTCGTTGGAACTAATGCCTCACTTGCCGCGATCGTTCAGCATCCAACGCGTCAAAACTCCGACGGTGCTACAGATGGAGGCGGTTGAATGTGGAGCGGCAGCACTTGGAATTATTTTGGCGTACTATGGCCGAATGGTTCCCTTAGCAGAACTGCGAGTTGAGTGCGGTGTCTCTCGTGATGGAAGTAAGGCGGCCAACATCATCAAAGCGGCTCAACGATACGGATTGATTGCCAAAGGCTATAAACGAGAACTAGAACAACTGTCTCTGCTTCGTCCTCCCTACATTGTGTTTTGGAATTTCAATCATTTCTTAGTGGTTGAGCATTTTGAGCAGAAGCGTGTTTATCTAAATGATCCCGCGACTGGACGCCGCAGGGTTTCTCTCCAAGAATTTGACCACGGCTTCACAGGCATTGTTCTAACGTTTGAGCCAGGAGCTGGCTACCAGAAAGGAGGGCGTAAACCTAGTTTAGTTCTAGCGTTGCTCGATCGATTGCAAGGTTCTATTCACGCGATCGTATATTGCCTTGTTGCAGGTTTTTTGCTAGTTGTTCCAAGTATTTCGATTCCTGTGTTCAGCCAAATCTTTATCGATCACATCTTGATTGAGGATCGAGTAGATTGGTTGCGTCCCCTACTGTTGGGGATGACGTTGACAATGATATTGCAAGGCTGCTTGCGCTTATTGCAATTGCGATTCTTGAGAAAACTCAAAATTAAGCTGGCAATGGGCATGTCCAGCCGTTTCCTCTGGCATATTTTGCGGTTACCTGTCAACTTCTATGCTCAGCGATTTGCCGGAGAAATCAGCGATCGTTTACAAATCAATCATCAAGTTGCGGAAACGTTATCCGGACAATTAGCAACAACCGTTATCAGTACGGTGATGCTGGTGTTTTATGCGGCTGTTATGTTTGCTTATGACGGGTTACTCACCGTGATCGGTCTTTGTTTTGCAGCGGCTAATGTATTGGCGTTGCAATGGGTGAACCGCCAGCGCGTAGATGTCAACTTACGATTAGTGCAAAATCGGGGAAAAGCCACTGGTGTCGCGATCGCGGGACTACAAAGCATTGAAACCCTGAA
Source organism: Myxacorys sp. (assembly GCF_059501405.1). Classification (NCBI taxonomy): domain Bacteria; kingdom Bacillati; phylum Cyanobacteriota; class Cyanophyceae; order Leptolyngbyales; family Leptolyngbyaceae; genus Myxacorys; species Myxacorys sp. The sequence continues at coordinate 15,913 of NZ_JCACCM010000114.1, read as the reverse complement.
AGCGTCTGCCCTAGAATCTGATTTCTTTGCTCGCTGGTCTGGATACTATGCCAAAGTGATCAATGCTCAGCAAGATCTAGAATCAAACAATCAAACGTTGAGTGTTTTACCATCGTTTCTCAACTCGATCGCAACGCTGCTAATTCTGATCATTGGCGGATTGCGAGTCATGAATGGCGATCTCAGTATTGGTACATTGATTGCATTTCAAAGTTTGATGTATAGCTTGCTTGAGCCTGTTAATCATCTCGTTACCTTTGGCAGCACCCTTCAAGAACTAGAAGGTGATTTGAATCGCTTAGATGATGTGTTGCAGCATCCAATTGATTCTGTGTTTTCAGAAGCGTCAACATTTCAGAACAATCTAACTGAAGAGCAGACCCTGAGGCTATTTCCGGGTTTTCGGCTTCAGGGACACCTCGAACTTCGGAATATCACCTTCGGTTATTCGCGACTTGATCCACCTTTGATTGAAAACTTTAATCTGTTCATTAAACCGGGACACCGAGTTGCTTTGGTCGGCATCAGTGGATCTGGAAAATCCACGATCGCGAAGCTGATCTGTGGTCTTTATCAACCCTGGTCGGGTGAAATCCTGTTCGATGGCATTCCGACTCACAAAATTCCGCGATCGATTCTGACAAACTCTCTTGCCATGATTGAGCAAGACATTTTTTTGTTTAGCGGTAGCGTGCAAGATAATCTCACGCTCTGGGACACCACAATTTCTAGCTCTCAACTCGCGAAGGCGTGTCAGGATGCGGATGTGTATGATGTGATTCGAGCGTTTCCGGGTGGTTTTGCTGGAGAATTGATGGAAGCTGGAGCCAACCTGAGCGGAGGACAGCGCCAACGGCTCGAAATTGCACGGGCATTGATCAACGATCCAACGATTCTCGTAATGGATGAAGCGACAAGCGCGTTGGATGCAGAAACAGAACATTTGGTGAATCAGAATTTACGTCGTCGCGGTTGTACCTGCGTGATTGTCGCGCATCGCTTGAGTACAATCCGGGATTGCGATGAAATTATCGTTCTGGAACAGGGTGAGATTGTGCAGCGAGGAACGCATGAAGCACTGTGGGGAACGGAAGGTGCCTACGCTCATTTGATTCGTTCAGAAGGAGCAGATTAAGATGCCATTTTCGTTATCGTTGACCGCCGACACGATCGAACCTGCTTGGTTGCTACAAGCGGGATCAATGGATGTATTCGCAATTCTCCTCACAGACACTGGCGAAGGAACCCGCCGTTATTTGTTTAGTGTAAGAGCAGGTGAAGCACTCTTTGCAATGCCTGTTACAATGCCTGCTTTGGGTCATTCCTACAAAATTCTAGCCGTCGCGATTAGTGCAGAGCGCAATGGAGGAAGCGCAGAACCTACGCTGATTTCACTAACACCAACAGAACCTAATCTAGTCGGCTTAGCGCTACAGTGGTGCCAACATTTCAACACTGTTTTGTTAGCCGCAGGCATTTCCATTGCTCCGATGAAGACGATTAAAATTGACGACTGGAAAACGCTACAGTCAAACCTGGCAAACCTGCATGTTGAGTTTCTTGAGGGACTTGCCCAATTAGAGCAACAGGAATCTGATCGGAAACGCGTTCAGGTACAAGCGCGAGAACGGTTCGATCGTCAAGTTGCAACCCTTGCATTAAGGGAACTGACAAGTGTGCTTTGCTCTGAGGAAGTGGAATCCTTTCCAGAAGAAACGGCGTTATTAACTGCAGTTGGGGCAGTGGGTCGATCGCTCGGAATTCCGATTTATCCACCGACTCAATCCACTCCCCACACCGATTATTCGTTAGATGCGATCGCTCGTGCTTCTCACATTCGGACTCGACGGATACTGCTAGAAGATAACTGGTGGAATCGCGATTATGGTGCTTTTCTAGGATATCGCGAGGTGGACAATTGCCCGATCGCGGTATTACCTCAGGCAGCTGGAAAATATGAGCTATTCAATCCAGAAACGCAAACTCGGATACCACTCAACAAACATACAGCTGGTCAACTTTCGCCATCTGCCGATGTTTTCTATCGCCCGTTACCTCATCGAGTCAACCGAGCGCTAGACTTGCTGCAATTTGCTCTTGCAGGTCGAGTAAAAGAGGGATGGACAATTCTTTGGACTGGAATCGCGGTGACCGGATTGGGAATGCTAACTCCCCAAGCGATCGCGATCCTGGTTGATGTTGCCATTCCTGACGCGAACCAGGCATTACTGTTACAACTTGGTTTAGGATTGCTGGCAGCTAGCGTTGGAGCGGCAGTTTTTCAACTGCTCCAAAGGCGAATGACGGTTAGACTTCAAACGATCGCGGATTTGAATGCTCAATCTGCGCTTTGGGATCATTTGCTGAAGTTAAAACTTTCTTTCTTTCGACAGTATTCCACGGGAGATCTACAAAACCGCGTTTTATCAATCAAACGAATTCGCGATTTGCTTGGAGGCGTCACCTTATCGACCATCTTCACGAGTTGTTTTGCATTACTCAACCTGGCTTTATTATTCTTCTATAGCACTCATCTTGCGATCGTTGCAGCGGCAATTACCATTGTTACGTTATTAGCAACTCATACTGTTAGGTTAACGGCACTAAAATCGTTTCGCTCTCTTCAAGAATTAGAGGGAGCACTCTTTGGCACAATGACGCAAATCATTGGTGGCGTTGCAAAGCTGCGAGTTGCTGGAGCAGAAAATCGAGCGTTTGCTTACTGGAGCAAAGTGTACAATCAGCAACTTCGATTGACGCTGAGAATCCAATCCCTTGAAGATCTTCTATTTGTTTTCAACACACTATTACCAACCGTTAGTTCTATCATCCTATTTGCATTGGCAGTATCGTTAATGGATCGATCTCAAGTGAATAGAGTTGGATTATCCACTGGTACATTTTTAGCCTTTAACGTTGCTTTTGGCTCGTTCATCAATGGTGCCACTAATTTAAGCAGTACGATCGCAAAGATACTAGAAGCCAGAATTTTATGGGAACGGATGCAACCCGTTCTCAAGGCAGAACCTGAAGTCGATTGGAGTAAAGCTGATCCAGGACAGCTTCAGGGAAACTTGAACCTCGATCGCGTAACTTTTCGTTATCGAGCAGAAGGTCGTCCGGTCTTAGCGCACATTACCCTAGAAGCAAAGGCAGGAGAATTTATTGCGTTAGTAGGCCCATCCGGCAGTGGTAAATCCACGCTTCTACGATTGCTGCTTGGATTTGAAACACCCGAAGCGGGAACCGTCTACTACGACGGTCAAGACTTATCTGGATTAGATTTGTCAGCAGTCCGGCGGCAATTGGGCGTGGTGTTACAGCACGGTCGAATTAATAGCAGCTCTCTGTTCGAGAACATTGCCAATGGGGCGCTAGTCACGCTTGACCAAGCCTGGGACGCCGCCCGGTTGGCAGGACTTGCAGAGGATATTCAAACCATGCCAATGGGAATGCATACTGTGATTGCAGAAGGTGGATTGAATCTATCGGGCGGACAGCGACAACGGTTACTGATTGCTCGTGCTCTAGTATTAAAACCTCAAATTTTACTGATGGATGAAGCAACCAGTGCCTTAGATAACCGCACACAGGAAATTGTTAGCCACAACTTAGAACAATTGCGAGTGACTCGTTTGATCATTGCTCATCGCTTGAGTACAATTCGTCATGCTCACCGCATCTATGTTCTCGAACAAGGGCAAATCGTTCAGCAAGGCTCGTTTAAGCAGTTATCTAATCAATCTGGTTTATTTCAAAAACTAATGGCCCGACAAATGACTTAGGGATTGATCTAGGCATTAATTCCATCATCTATCTCACTTTTATCGAATTACCAATTATGGTTGAGAGAAATAATCTATTTAGAAAAACTTCCTTAGAACGATTACGCTCGCCGGAGCGATTGGATCAAGCCGTTCAGATTGTAAATTTAAAAGATTGGCTGCCATTAAGTGTACTAGGGCTGATTATATTTCTAGGATTGCTGTGGAGTATTGTTGGACGTATTTCCATTACTGTTGCAGGGAACGGCGTACTAATTAATCCTCGCCGAGCGATTCAACTTCAATCTTCTATTGCTGGACAATTGAAGTTATTAAATGTCCAAAATGGACAGTGTGTAGAGAAAGGACAAGTTCTCGCCACGATCGAGGCTTCTGCCCTTCAACAACAGCTTCAACAGCAGCGAGACAAACTCACTCAGTTACAGCAACAAGCGTTTCAGTACGGCACGCTTCGAGACCAAAGCTCGCGTTTAGAACAGACTGCGATCCTAGCCCAACGCGATCGGCTACAACAACAATTGCAAGATGCTCAAGGTTTAGCGCCTAGATTTCAAACCCAAGGTTTAGCGGCAATCTCCGAACAGCGAGCCAGCTTGCAGCAACAGTTAGACAATGCTCAAGCGTTAGCTCCCATTTTGCAAGAGAGGCTCCAAAGTCGCCAAGCACTTGCGAACACTGGTGCGATCGCTCAAGATACTTTGTTGCAAACTGAGCAAGAATATCGTCAAGCGCTCCAAGAAACGATCAAACTCAAAGCACAGTTAAAACAACTGAATTTTCAAGCTGTCGAAACACAGCAACGATTTCTGAACAATCAAAGTAGCATTGCTCAAATTCAAAACCAGTTAGATGAATTAAACATGCAGCAGAAACAGCTAGAGCAAACTAATCTCGCTGATTCTCAAGCGCGTGAAAAAGAAACCCAGGAGATTCAACGATCGGTGATTCAGTTAGAAAAACAAGTCACGGATCAGAGCCAAATTAAAAGTTCTCAAGCAGGATGCATCACCGAACTGACTGCTGCTGTCGGACAAGTCTTAAGTCCTGGAACTCGCTTGGGTACACTCCAGGCAACCGAAAAAACTGGGGAAACGGTTTCTTCCAAGGTACGTGGAGCACCACTCGAGTCAGGAATCGTATATTTTGCTGCCAAAGACGGCAAGAAAATTCAACCCAACATGAAGATTTTAATCACTCCTGATACCGTGAAGCGAGAACAGTTTGGCAGCATTGTTGGCACTGTAGCGGCTGTCTCTGCTTTGCCTGTTACGCGAGAAGGAGCGGCAACCGTGGTTGGAAATTCGGAGGTTGCAAATCAAATCTTAGGTCAAGATGGTGGTCAAATCGAAGTGATTGCTCATCTGAATTACGATGCTTCTACCTCCAGTGGGTACCAATGGTCTTCTTCTCGCGGCCCTGATTCAAAGGTGACGCCCGGAACACTCCTTAGCGCTAGAGTGACAGTTGAAGAACGTGCTCCCATTACTTTCTTACTGCCGTTCTTGAAAGCGTGGAGCGGAGTTCATTAAGAGATCTAAAGCATTCTCAACCTCAATCCCACATCAATTCCTGTGATGTTAAGGACGGAAGGATCAAACCGTTAGATTGCTCGAACCCTATTCAAAGAGCTAGATTGGGAAGGTTTAGGGTATTTATTGCATTCTGTAATGACCCTTCGAGATAGGAAGCGGGCTATCTTACAATTTCTTTGGTGTTTGTCGATGAGTTAGTGAATGCGGGTCTTGCTAGTTGAGGACGATATCGCGATCGCAGAACTGGTTGCGCGATCGCTGAAAGAACATCATTATGCAGTAGATATTGCAGAAGATGGAGCAATTGGATGGGAGTGCACTCAAAGTACGTCCTATGACCTGATTTTGCTGGATGTGGACTTGCCAAAGCTAGATGGGATTTCCCTGTGTCAACGTCTTCGTCATCATCGATGTGAAACTCCAATTGTGATGATGACGGCAAAAGCGGCTAGTGAGCATCGCATTCGGGGATTAGATGCAGGTGCAGACGATTATTTAGTCAAACCGATCAATTTAGGAGAGCTTCAAGCACGCGTCCGCGCCTTGCTAAGACGGGGAGCGGTTGCAGCAAATTCGCTTCTGGAAGTTGGGCATCTACGACTCGATCCGCGATCGTGCCAAGTGACGTATGCCAAGAAATCCCTTGCGCTCACTCCAAAGGAATATAGTCTCTTAGAACTACTTTTGCGTCATCCCACTCGCGTTTTTAGCTGTGGAGACATCATCGAGCATCTGTGGACGTTTGATGATCCGCCTCAGGAAGCTAGCGTAAAATCGCATATCAAAGGATTGCGACAGAAGTTGAAAGCAGTCGGCGCAACCAATTGGATTGAGAATGTGTATGGATTGGGATATCGGTTGCGCGAGAGAATTAGCAACGCTGAGGAAGACAATCAGAAATCGCTAACGCAACAGTATCATCATGCGGTTGAAGAACTTTGGGAACAGTATCGCGAAACAATGGAAGAGCGTTTTTTCGCATTGCAGCAAGCCATCGATTCTCCCATATTGACCCCTGAGCTTCGGCAAACCGCAGAACAAGCTGCGCACAAACTAGCTGGAGTTCTGGGAATGTTTGAACGAGATGAAGGAACGCAGATTGCGCGGCAGCTTGAAAAAATATTTGAAACGGAGTCACAACCGCAACAAAATCAAATCGTGCGATCGCTGCTTCAGCGCTTGGGCGAGATTTTGCGACAAGATAAGATACCGCTCGCAAATTCTGTTGCAGAATCTGCGAGCCTGCTAAGTCTACCCAACCCAGAGACCATTGAATCTGAATCTCCTCGGACTTGGGAGGTCAAGGGAACGAAAACCGAGATAGCTTCGATTCGATCGTGGACTGTTCTCGCAGTAGACGATGATCCAATCATTCTAGCTACACTCAAACAAATGCTTGAACCTTGGGGAATGTGCGTCACTGGGATTGACAATCCTCTAAAATTTTGGGCTGTCCTTCCCCAAGTCAATCCAGATTTGCTGATTCTTGATGTCCAGATGCCACAGCTCAGCGGCGTTGTCCTATGTCAGGCCATTCGCGCGAATCCAGCTTGGCAGAGTATCCCGATTATTTTTCTCACCGCTCATCAAGACTCTGCCACAGTCCAGCAAATTTTTGCAGCCGGGGCCGACGACTATCTTGTAAAACCTGTTGTAGGTCAAGAACTGATTTCTCGTCTGACAAACCGATTAGAACGGATTCGTCTTCTACAAACGTTATCGGTCAAAGATTCCATTACCGGATTGCCCAATCAATTCAACTCTAGTCAAGCGATCGCGGCACTCATCAATCGCACTTCATCAGGATGCTTTGCGATCGCATCCCTGGCAGACCTAAAACAAATTAACGTTCAACAGGGTCACGCCTTTGGAAATCGGATTCTTAAACAAACTGGGCAACGTTTACAAGCAATCTTTTGCAATGGTGAGATTATAGGATATTGGGGAAATGGAGAATTTATTCTTGGAATTGCTGACACTCCTAAAGCAGTCGTTCAACCCCAACTATTAGATGCACTCAAGATGGTGCAGCAGGATTCATTGCAAGTCATTTATCATGCTGCTGTGGTGGAATACTCAAGCAATAGCTCTACGGTAAGAACACTTTATCAACTGGCAAATTCGTTGTTAGAGGAGTGTCAATGACAACTGATTCAATAGAATTGGTCAATCTGGAAGCGGCCTTAAGCGCGATCGCAGATGCGATCGTTTGGGCAGGTGAAGATGGCAAAGTGACATGGTGCAATACAGCGTTTGAACGATTGGTCGATCAGTCTCACGCCATGACGATCAACGCTAAATTGAGTGATCTGTTACCCTTAATGCAAAAGGGTCAACCGATTGATCCTCAAGCCTACCCCACTGCAAAAGCATTGAGTGGAGAAACGGTTCTGAGCACGTATGAGCTTCAGCAAGCTAATCGCTGTTTAACGTTAGAAATTTCAGGCAACCGAGTCACCCTTGGCAATCAGGAAACTGTCGTTTTGGTGATTCGTGATGTCACGCCGCTAAGACCGTCAGCTGCCACAAGCCAGACCACTGAGGACGCCCTCCGGCGAAGTGAAGCGGAGTATCGAGCTTTTGTGACCGCCACAGCCCAAGCCGTCTGGATGACCAACGCGGCGGGAGAAGTCGTCGATGACATTCCACTTTGGTGTGCGCTCACCGGGCGGAGCCAAGACAGCGCTAAAGGCTGGGGATGGCTTGAGAGCGTTCACCCTGACGATCGCGCCTCTACAGCACAGGTTTGGCTAGACGCCGTCAAATCTGGAAAGGTCTATGAGGTTGAGCAGCGTGTTCGCGTAGCATCGGGCGAGTATCGGCTTTTTGCCGTTCGAGGCGTGCCCCTTCTCGATGACCAAGGCAACATTCAAAAATGGATTGGAACGCAAACCGATATCACAGAACAAAAACAAGCTGAAGAAACATTGCGGCGTCAAAATGCCCTGCTGCAAGCTCAACAACAAACTTTACGGGAGAAAGAAGCTCAGTATAAAACGATTTTTGAAGCGATTACGGATGGCTTATATATTACTGACCTAGAGACGACAAACCCGGTTGAAGTGAATCCTGCCGCTTGCCAGATGCATGGATACGAATACGAAGAATTTTTAGCGCTCCATCCATCGACCTATATTCATCCCAGCACTCTCCCTGTTTTCCAAGAATATATAGAAACGGTGAGAGCAGGGCAACAATTTTATGGTCAAGCCATTGACATTCATAAAGATGGCAGCTTGATTGATGTGGAAATCAAAGGAACGACGTGCAGTTACAATGGGAAGCCTCACATTTTAGCGATCATGCGGGACATTAGCGATCGCAAGTCAGCCGAAGAAGCCTTGCGACATAGCGAACTGAAATATCGCAATCTGTTTGAAAATTCTCAAGTTGGAATTTACCGGATCAGTTTAGAGAATGGACTGATTCTTGAAGCCAATCCTTATGCGATCGCAGCCATAGGGTACGACTCGATCGATGAAGTTGTAGGCAAGAAATACACCACTGACTTTTATGCTGATCTCGCTGAGCGAGCATTGGTGCTAACCGAAGTTCATAAACATGGCAAAGTCACGAACTATGAAATGCAGTTTCGCCATCGAGATGGGTCAATCCGGTGGGGCATGTTTACGCTTTCCCTCAATCTGGCAGAGAACCTGTTAGAAGCGGTATTTGTCGATATTACGCCGCGAAAACAAACAGAAGAGGCTCTGCGGCGCAGCGAACTGAAATACCGTCATTTGTTCGAGAATTCTCAAGTAGGAATCGGACGCACGCGCATTGAAGACGGGCTTTTTCTCGATGCCAATCAACGCTGTGCCGACATTCTTCATCTCAGCTCGCCTGGCGATTTAATTGGGAAACGCTTCACCAGCGAATTTCAAGCGAATCCTCAGGCGCGACAACTGATGTTGAACGAGCTACGGCAAAACGGTGAGGTGCGCGATTTAGAAACAGAACTGCACCGAGCGGATGGGTCTACAGGCTGGGGCTTGTTTTCGTTGCGTCCAAGCTTAGAGGAAGATTGCCTTGAGTTCGTGATGGTAGACATTAGCGATCGCAAAGCCGCCGAAGAAGCACTCCAACGCCGCGCTGAACTAGATAATTTGCTCAGTCAAATCTCCCGGCAGTTCATCGACCAAGATGCAGAAACCGCGATTCAGGCTGTCTTAGCGTTGATTACTCGTCATATTGGTGCAGAGCGAGGCTGCCTCTTTGAGTACCACAACAATCACGCTGAATGTCAATTGCTATATGAATGGTGTGGTGAAAATATTTCCCCCCTCACCCCCGAAGCAAGAGGATCGAGCGTTTCTGAATATCCACTTTTACATCAGCAGTTTCTAGCTGGAGAAGCATTGTACACGACTGATATTCAGACCATCCCTGATGGGCCAGAGCGGCAGTTATTTACCCGGCAATCCATTCAATCATTGCTGGGAGTGCCAATCCTCTATCAAGGTGATGTGACAGGATTTATTGGACTGGATGCGGTTCACTTTCAAAAAACGTGGAGTCAGGAAGATATTAAGAGCCTCAAACTTGTTGGCGAACTGATTGCGATCGGGCGAGCAAGACACAAAGCCGAAGCAGATTTACGCATTGCCAAAGAAGCGGCTGAAGCCGCCAACATCGCTAAAAGTACTTTCCTAGCAAACATGAGCCATGAGCTACGTACACCGCTGAATGCGATTTTGGGGTTTGCTCAATTAATGGAACGCGAGGTAGCTCTCTCCGATCGACAACGGGATTCTCTTGCCATTATTAATCGCAGTGGTGAACATCTATTGAGCCTGATTAACGATGTGTTGGAAATGTCTAAAATCGAGGCAGGACGAACGACGCTTCATCCAGTCGCATTTGATTTGCATTATCTTTTGCAGACCCTACATGAGATGTTTCTCATTCGGACAAAAGCAAAACGGTTATCGCTCGATTTCGAGATTGCGCCAGACTTGCCTCAATATATTACTGCTGACGAAAGTAAGTTACGTCAAGTATTAATCAATCTATTCACCAATGCCGTTAAGTTTACTGCTTCTGGTGGCATTAAACTCTGTGCTAATTTGATTAATCCGTTGACGTTAACTGTCCGGTTCGAGGTTCACGATAGCGGATGTGGCATTGCTCCAAACGAGATTGATGGTCTATTCCGCCCGTTCATTCAAACCAGTAGCGGCTTGCAGATCCGGGAAGGAACCGGATTAGGTTTAACCATTAGCCGTCGATTTGTGCAGTTGATGGGCGGCGATATTCAGGTGAAGACAGCCTTGGGGAAAGGCTCTACCTTTAGTTTTGACCTTCCGGTCACGATCGCAGAAGTCAAGGAAGTTGTACCCTCATCGTCACTGCGACGAGTTCTACAGCTTGCGCCCAATCAGTTGAGCTACCGCATTTTGGTGGTTGACGATCGGGCCGAAAATCGCAGTCTTGTTGAGCAATTACTAACAGCTGTCGGATTTGAAACGCGATCGGCCATTCATGGAAAAGACGCGATCGCCTGGTGGCAGCAATGGAAACCGCACTTAATTTTGATGGATATGCGAATGCCTGTGATCGATGGATATGAAGCCACTCGTCAGATTCGCGCGCTCGAAGTCGCTGATCGTTACACGAAAATCATTGCGTTAACAGCAAGTGCTTTTGAAGAACAACGCGCGTCCATTCTTGCCGCAGGCTGTGATGATTTTGTAGCGAAACCCTTTCGAGAGTCATTGCTTTTTGACAAGCTTGCGGAGCATTTGGGCGTTACTTATATCTACGACGAAGAGAGAGAAACTTCTTCTTTCTCTTCGTCTTTTGTTTTAGATCGCTCAAGTCTTCAAAACATGCCCATTGAATGGATTACAGAACTGCATCAAGCGGCACTTGCTGTTGATGCAGAGCGAATTGCACAATTGATCAAGCAGATTCCAGACTGTGGTTCCTTCGGAGTTGCACAAAGCGCTAATCAACAGAGCGCTAATCAAGAGTTAGCAGATGCATTAACCGAACTGATGCAGCAATTTTGTTTTGATGAAATTCTTGAATTGACAGACTGTTGACTTCTACCAAGACTGCTGCTTGGAAAGAGGGGTGCCGACGTTAGGAGAAATTTGCTCTGCAATTACGGCCGTCCCGGTTACGATCGTTCTCTGCGGCAGCATTGGAGCTGTCGAAGGATTGCTGGGGTAGGTTGAACCGTTAAATTTCAAACTGTGATAGCTTGGCTTCGCGCCACCACCTGCAACAAATAGCACCAAATCGCGCCAACCTTTTGTTTTTTTATTGCTCACCACAATCGGATTGTTCACGAGCGTATGTCGGGAGATTCGCTTGTAAGATCCAGATCCCGTTCCTTTGAAAATCATCATCGTACAGCCGCCTGTGCCACATACTGATGATCCTGTCAAATACGCGATCGCTTCAGATCTTCCATCACCATCTAAATCAATCGAGTTGTAAAGATAGCGAACGCCAGCAACATTACCTGATAATTCGCGAATGATAGCTTGCTGCAATGCTGGTGCTTCGCTTGTTGCTGAACGTTCGTATGTCAAGGCTCGAAAGCGAATGCCCTCAACATTCGGTAAGGTTTGAATCGGACGGTTCGCGCTTTCTGACTGGGCCTGAGAGTAATTTTCTGGAGATGCACCGACGCTTAAGCTGGCTCCAAGAGCAATTGTAAATAGCATCAGCGTACGATGAATTTTCATAGCTGTTTTCGACCAGAGATGAACGAGTTGAGGTAGGTTTCAATTCACTTAGCTTCAAGCTGCAATCTAGTAATTCCAGCTTAGATTTTTACTGCCTCAATAATGCTGAGCAGCGACGACGTTGGAATCACTCGTGTGAGTTCAAATCCATTCGATCGCAACAATGTCCGATACTCTGCTTCGGTGCGCTCCCGTCCACCCGTCATCAACAGCATGATCACGTCAATAAATTTCATTGGAGAGGGTTCATTATCCGTTGGAATAATGCCTTCTAATAGCATCAGCTTGCCATCCTCCGGCATTGCTTGATGACAATTTCTCAAGATAATCGATGCCTTTTCATCGTTCCAATCGTGAATAATCCATCGCAGCAAGTAAGCATCGCCGCCCGTTGGAACGGACTCAAAAAAGCTTCCTGCAACAGTTTGAGCATTCACGCCATCCAAGCGAACGTTGGCAATAATTTCGGGTAGGTCAAACAAAATTCCATTCAGATTTGGATGCGCCCGCAAAATTGTAGATAGTAAGCTCCCTTGTGCTCCTCCCACATCCACGATCGTATTGAATCTAGAAAAGTCATAGCTTGCTACAACGGCTTGGGCGATCGCAGCTCCCATACTGGACATGGATTGCGAGAATATCATTCCATCTTCAGGATGTTGAGCATAGTGCTCCCAAATTGACATTCCAGTGACGGTATCAAAGGCAATCTCGCCCGTTTTTAGACTGTCTAATCCGTGGCTCCAGCCTAAAGAATGGTCATAGCCCATTTGTGCCAACACGGCATACCGCATTGAGTCAGGAGCATTACTCTGAAGGGTTGCAGCCAACGGAGTGAGCGCAAAGTGCTGATCTGCAAGTTCGGTAAAGATTCCCACACTCGCCAGAGCTCGCATCAGTCGGTATAGAGATCGCGGATCACAATCCGTTTCTTGTGCAAGTTGTGAGATCGGTTTAGGTTCATCATCAAACAAATCCGCAATGCCTAACTTGGCAGCTAGATACAGTGATCGCGCCGTCCAAAATCCACTGATCAGATTGAGTACTGTCTCTTGAGGGGCAACTTCGACTTTTTCCATCGTTAACATGATTTCAGACTCCAGTTCATTAAGGTCTAATGGCTATGGTTTTAAGCTTCAACGAGATCGAGGGCTGTCTGATTGAAAAACGCCTCGAAATTTTCTGGCTTTGTGAATTGCAGATACTCATTCACCAGTGCTGGAGTCAGCAACTCGATCAGGAATTTGTTTTCAACCCAAAATTCAATCACCTTAAAAGGACCGCGATCGCAGAATCGAACCAGCCATCCTTCTCGGTAAGCAATTTGTTCAATCTCTTCTTGCGAGATGGACACAGAAATAGCGGCATGAACGGAAAGAAAGGTTTGAGGAATATTTCCGGATGAAAACCCGACCTCTTGTAAATCGGGAATCAATTGAGTATCAGCCGGTAAAAGCTCGATCGCGGTTCCATAATCATCGTTGTTAACAACCATGTAACTGCCCTCGTGAACCGGAAAGGGAAACCGACGACCTTGTAACACTTCTGCAAGAACATTACTAACATGGGACGGATCGTTAACAGCAACAGAAATGTGATGAAACATAGTGACCTCAGAAAATAATGATGATTGAAACCAAACGGCGATCATGCAAATTCAGGTTTAAGGGAGTGCTTGGGTGCGTTCCAGTTCCCCGTTTGCTGATGTTGCTCATAATAAGCAGCGATCGGGGAGAAATAGAGGAGTTTTTATGTAGAGTGAGTAATTTCTGAGCAAAATTTAAGCGGTTCTTAGAGCAATCATTTATTTTTGCTAATGTTGCTTTAGGTATCTAACGCCTCATCATATAATTTGCTGCGATTTGCGAACATGGATGGAGATGACCGTACCCAAAGCTGACATTTTAGTAATCGATGATACTCCAGAGAACCTGAACCTTTTATCTTCTATGTTGAGCGATCGCGGCTACAAGGTTCGCAGTGTCACCAAAGGATCTACGGCCATTCGAGGGGCGCAGACGATGCCACCAGATTTAATTTTGCTGGATGTGAATATGCCACAGATGAACGGGTACGAAGTCTGTGAACACCTCAAAGCTGACGATCGCACTCGTGACATTCCAATTATTTTCATTAGCGCCTTAGAAACGGTTAGCGACAAAGTAAAAGCGTTTCAGGCCGGTGGCGTTGATTACATTACAAAACCATTTCAGATCGAAGAAGTACTCGCCAGAATTGAAACCCATTTAACATTGCGACAATTACAAAATCAACTGCGATCTCAAAACGAACAGCTTCAGCAAGAAATTCGCGAACGAAAACATGCCGAAGAAAAATTTGCAGCCATTTTTCGGCAAAGCCCCAATCCGATTGCGATCGTTACCATACCAGAAGGACGATTTATCGAAGTAAATTTCAGCTTTCTCAGTATGAGTGGCTACACACTTGATGCCGTAATTGGCTATTCGATCGCACAGCTACACTTAGGTCACGATTCAGCCACATTTCTGAGTCGCCTCCAAACAGATGAACCCATTCACAATTTAGAGTTTGAACTGCTCACCCGTTCAGGCAGTGTAAAAAGTATTTTGTTATCGCTTGATCGCATTGAAATCAACGGCGCAACCTACGCCTTATTAATCGCGAATGACATCACCGAGCGTAAACGACTGGAAAATGAATTTATCTCTTTGGTCAGTCATGAGCTACGCACACCCTTAACATCAATGATGGGTTCACTTGACTTACTCAGCACCGGACAGTTAGGCAGCTTAACCGATCAAGGACAACAAGTTCTTAATATTGGTGTCAAGAATGCGGAACGCTTGATTCGCCTGATTAACGACATTCTAGACCTCGAACGCATTCGTTCTGGCAAGATTACGATGAGCAAACAATCGTGCAATCTAGCTGAACTCATGGCTCAGGCAACTGAGGAAATGCAATCAATGGCAGATCGATCGTGCATCCAATTAATCACAGAACCGCTTCCCATTCTGTTGCATGCTGATCCTGATCGCATCGTACAAACACTGACCAATCTTTTGAGTAATGCTATCAAATTTTCAGAAGCCCAAGCAATAGTTTGGATGCATGCACAACCTTTAACTTTGAACAACAAAACTTCGAGCGTCCGCATTAGCGTGACCGATCAAGGACGAGGCATTCCTGCCAATCAGCTACAAACCATCTTTGAGCGCTTCCAGCAAGTTGATGCTTCTGATGCTCGACAAAAAGGGGGAACAGGTCTTGGATTAGCGATTTGCCGCAACATTATTGAGCAGCACCACGGTAAAATTTGGGCGGAAAGCACGATTAGCAAAGGCAGCACATTTCACATCGAATTGCCGCTCAACGTCGTCCTCTAAAAGCCGCTTCTCCTTTCCCTCTTTATTCATTCCCCGACTTCTCCTCGATTTAGCGTTAACCTGTCAACATCAACGTTTTAGAGTGCCACTATGAAAAAACAAATTCTGATCGTCGATGATGAAGACGACGTGCGAGCGATCGCAACCTTGGGACTTCAAATTGGCGCAGGTTGGACGGTTTTAACAGCAAGTTCTGGTGCAGAAGGAATTGCGATCGCCACTCAACATCAACCCGATGCAATTCTGCTGGACTTAATGATGCCGGATATGGACGGTCGTGCCACATTGCAGCAACTCAAGCAATACCCAGTTACACAATCGATTCCCGTTATTCTGATGACAGCTAAGATGCAACTTTCTGAGCAGCGAAGTTTCAATGATTTAGAAGTCGCTGCAGTATTTACCAAACCCTTCCGTCCACTTACGTTAGCACAGCAGATTATCGATGCCCTAACATGGATCTGAGATAGCGTTCACGAAAGGGCACCGTCGAGGCAAGCAGTGCTATAAGCGCAAGCAATATCGTCGTCAAC
>NZ_JCACCM010000113.1:0-20561 GCF_059501405.1 Myxacorys sp. | reverse complement strand
GGTAATGCTGAGAACAACGACGAATGGCGCGAACTGAAAGAAGAGATCAAAGCAGAACGCGGAGCTAAATGCGACCTCTGCGGTTGCCAGGAGCATTTAGACCTCCACCACCTCAAAGCAAAACGCTACGGGGGAAAAGCGCTCAAAGAGAATCTGCAATTGCTCTGCCGAAGCTGTCATGCGGAAACCGCGTCCTTTGGAGATCACAGTCGATTGCAATGAGGGAAAGCGAAGTGACGGGAAACTGTCACGCTTCGTTTGGGGAGAGGGATGGATGAAACACGCGAGTCGAAAGACCTGAAGGTGCGCTCTGTCCCTACTCTATTTTCCCCGACACTGGCAAACATCGCACTCAACGGTATCGAAAACATTCATAACAGCGTGAGGTATGCGGATGATATGGTGATCATTCTCAAACCAAACGATGACGCGCAAGCCATTCTAAAGCAGATTGTGAAGTTTCTCGATGAGTTAGGACTACAGATTAAGTGGCAGAAAACGAGATTAGTATCGGCGACAGATGGGTTTGATTTTCTGGGTTGGCACTTCAAAGTGCAAGCCAATGGAAAGTTTAGATGCGTCCCTTCAGAGGATAATTACCAAACATTCCGTAGAAAAGTTAAACGTATCGTCAACTGCTCGAATGATGGGGCAACAGCTAAAGCAACGAAGCTAGCTCCTTTAGTCAGAGGATGGAGAAACTATCACCGCTACTGCAAGTTAGACGGTTCCTGATTCTCACTCTGGAGAACGAGACACCGCACATGGAAGGTTTTCAAACAGGAGAAAACGCTGAACCGCTTCCAGGTAAATGACTTGATGAACAAGGCATTCCCAAGAGTCTCTTATGCTGAAAACAGACATGTCAATGTCGCAGGTGAACGTTCACCCTATGATGGGGATATCCTGTACTGGAGTGCTCGAAACTCCAAACTTTACAAAGGAGTAACAGCAAGTTTGCTGAGAAAACAGCACCATGCTTGTGGATATTGTGGAGCCAAGCTTCTCGGTGACGAGAAGATACACCTTCACCACATGGATTGCAATCACAACAACTGGAAGAGCCAAAACTTGATGGTTGTCCATGAAAGCTGCCATGATTATATCCACATGAGCAAGCAAAGCTAATCGGGAGCCGGATGCACGGAAACGGGCACGTCCGGATCTAAAGGAGAGGGGCGGAGCATAATAGTTCCCCTCGACTCCACCCTTGCCTGAAATCATCTTGCTGAACGTGCGCTGGTATTGTCGTTATTCCCTGAGCTACCGCGATTTGGAGGAGATGATGGCGGAGCGCGGAGTCGCAGTTGATCATTCCACTCTCAATCGGTGGGTACTGCGATTCGCGCCAGAACTCGACAAGCGGATGCGTCCGTTCTTAAATCCCACGAACGACTCGTGGAGAGTCGATGAAACTTACATCCAAATCCGAGGGGAGTGGAAATACCTGTACCGAGCCGTGGATTCGGAGGGGAACACTCTGGACTTCATGCTCAGTGCGAAGCGGGATGGCAAGGCGGCGGCACGCTTTTTCCGTAAAGTGCTCAGAGCAAAGCACACTCAAATGCCACGAGTGATTACTGTGGATAAAAATGCCGCGTATCCCGTTGCCGTCAATGAATTGAAGCAAGAGAAAACCTTGAAAGCCGAGACCGAATTGCGGCAGAGCAAATATTTGAACAACCTGATTGAGCAGGACCACCGGAACATCAAACGAATTGTCAAACCAATGATGGGATTTCAGTCATTCAACACAGCAAGCAGAACATTGCGAGGGATCGAGGCAATGGCGATGATTCGCAAAGGACAAGTGAAAGGAATCAACCAAGGGGATAGTGTATCTCAAGCAAGATTCATCAACGAACTCCTTGGGGTAACTGCTTAAAACAATACGAACGAGACCAGTTCGTTTATCACTTTAAAATTTTTGCGACAGACGGGCATGTCCAGCGGACACAACGAAGGATGAAAATTGATTAGAACAGGTTAAACAGAATATAAAGAAAGAGGCTGGTAACGAGGTCGAGGGTTAATAGTGCCAGAGAGCCTGAGCGACAGACAGACCCAGATGCCCAAAGGCATAACGAATTGTGGTATCCAACTCGGTTTGGAAAGCACGCAAGATAGAATCTTCAGATCAGGGGCATCTTGCCAGCCTTCATCGAGAATTGGAGGACGTAACGATGGACGTGACTTATTCAAATTGTGCTGGCTTAGATGTTCACAAAAAGACAGTCGTGGCTTGTTGGATCAGTGCAGCTAAACCAAAGGCAACTGAAAGTCGAACGTTTGGAACCACAACCCAAGAGTTACTCAGCTTGTCGGATTGGTTAAGCGATAACGGTGTGACCCATGTTGCCATGGAGAGCACAGGTGAGTATTGGAAACCTGTGTATAACCTCCTAGAAGCCAGCTTTACGGTTCTGGTGGTGAATGCTCAACACATCAAGAACGTGCCAGGGCGAAAAACAGATGTTAAAGATGCAGAATGGATTGCCCAACTCTTGCAACATGGACTGTTGCGAGGCAGCTTCATTCCTCCACTGCCACAACGAGATTTGAGAGACCTAACCCGTCATCGAGCAACGCTCGTGCGCGAAAAAGCCTCGGTCGTGAATCGACTGCAAAAGGTGTTGGAGTGGGCAAATGTGAAATTAGCATCCGTTGTTACCGATGTCATGGGTGTTTCCGCTCGAAAGATGCTCGCTGCAATCGTAGCTGGACAAGACGATGCCATTACATTAGCCGGGTTAGCGGTTGGCAGCCTGCGCCGAAAACAGTCTCAGTTAGAGCAAGCGTTGAGCGGACGAGTGCGAGCTCATCATCGCTTTTTGATTGCTTCTCACCTGAGGCACATTGATTTTTTAGAAGAGCAAATTGCCGTCTTCGATACTGAGATTACCACTCACATTCAGTCTCAAACACCCTCTGCTGAAGCCAGTTTGCAATCTACCCTAGAGAATCAAGGACAGTCAGCGAAGCGCCCCGGAACGGAACCATCGACACCCCTAAATTGGGAAAAAGCGGTCATGCTGTTGGATACTATTCCGGGTGTCGGACGGGAAACGGCAGAACGAATTCTTGCCGAAATTGGGATTGATATGAGTCGGTTTCCAACCTCCGCTCATCTAGCGCGCTGGGCGAGAGTCTGTCCTGGAAATTTTGAAAGCGCAGGCAAGCGTTTGAGTGGTGCGATTGGACAGGGAAACAATTGGTTACGCAGTGCCTTGGTTCAGGCAGCGAATGCCGCTGCTCGATGCAAAACCTCGAATTTGTCAACCGTTTATCGTCGATTAGCAGCGCGTCGAGGTCGTCAGCGAGCGATTATTGCAGTCGCCCATCGTATTTTGATCGCGGTCTATCACATGCTCACCAAGCAGCAAGTGTTCCAAGAGGTCAAGGTCACGGGTAGGCATCAGCAACACAATGACCGTCTACTTCAACACATGTGTGGTCGGATTCAGCAATTAGGGTATCAGGTGAACTTGGTTCCTGTTGCTAGGTAGCCCCTCAATCGACGGCTCTATTTTCAGCTGTCATTGATTTTCAAGATAGAACCCTGAATTTTTTAGAGGAGGAATCCCTTTAGTGCTTACCTTGTACACTTTCCTATCACTTTGGAACCTGCCGAGCATTAGCCCTGCCTGTCTAGAGCTTGAAACTTGGTTTCGCATGGCAGAGCTTCCTTACAACACAGTCATCATTACAGCAAACGATCTTGAACTTGCTCCCAAAGGTAAGATTCCGTTTGTTGACTATCAAGGACAACTAATTGGAGATGCCACGTTGATTATCGAGATGCTTGAACAAGCGGAAGGGATCGATCTCGATACAAATTTGACCCTTACAGAACGAGCTATCTCCCTGGCATTTCGCCGGATGCTCAAGGAAAACACTTACTGGGGAACCATTCACATTCGCTACGGTCTGGAAGAAAACTGGCAAGGCTATCGAGACGTACTGGCACACGCATTCTTTCCTGAAGCTCCGCTAGAAGCATCAAAACCGTTTGTTGAAGAATTCCGCCAAACCATACTTTCTCAATTTCGTGGTCATGGCATGGGGCGACACAATTACGAGGACATTAGTCAACTTATTTGTGCTGATTTTCAAGCTCTCTCAGATCTTCTGGCAGACAAACCATTTTTTCTTGGCAACCAACCAACAACATTAGATGCAACAGCTTACGCTTCCATTGGCAACTTCATTAAACCGCCCTATGGAAGCTCGATCGTCGATTATATTCTTAGACGATCTAACCTCTGCCAGCACTATGAACGAATGACGCAACAGTTTTTTAGCGAACGATTGCTAAATCCATAAAATCTTCATTTCTGACAACATCAGTACATTACAGGTAAGGTGCAAACCACTTTGTCGCCATCAATGAAGACGATCTAACTGCCATCCTCTGCTCCAGTTAACTACTAGAGACGCAGCATGCTGAGCGATCGTCTCACCACTGTTCCCTGAGCTTTGCACTGCTTTCAGTCGTCAATCCATCAGGGCTTGGAGCAATCGATTGTAGTGTGAAACCAAGTTGCTCCTTAAGTTGGTGCTTAACTCAGGGATATTGCGTGGTTTCATTTGAAGAAAGTCCCCAAACTGGTTTAGTAGATGTTTGAACCTTTAAGTGCAGTTTATCAGCTATGAACCTGTTACGATCACTCCATCGCTCTGGACAATCCCTCTGGCTTGATGGGTTTGAGCGAAGCTGGGTGAGCAGCGGTCAGTTGCAGCAAGCCATTGAAGCGGGTGGAGTCAGGGGAGTGAGATCGAACTTTGACGCGCTAAACCTTGCTATCCAGAGACAGGCGTACGATCGCGACTTCAGGACGCTGGCGCAGCGCGGCAGCAGCCGAAGTGCTCGAACAGATTATGAATACTTGCTGGTGCGAGATCTGCAATTAGCGGCGGATCGGTTGAAGCAGGTGCATGTTCACACCCAGGGACGAGATGGCTATGTTCAGGTCGATTTACCACCTGATACACTGTTCAATGTGGAAACGGCGATCGCTGCGGCTCAAAGAATCTGGCGGGCTGTAGGATGGAGTAATTTGTTGCTGAGAATCCCAGCGACTCGACTGATGCTGCCGGTGATTGAACAACTGCTGCGCGAAGGCATGAATGTGAATGCGACGTTGGTGTTTTCTCCAAGCGTATACAACCAGGTCTTTGAGCGTTATCGCAGAGGGTTAGAGAGCCAGAGTCAGCCAGGGGAGTTTGTGAGCCACGCGGTTTGCTTTGTTAGTTTTGCCATTGGTCAGTTGGATGCAGCGATCAATCTACTGAATGCTCACTCAAAAACAGCTTTCGGCATGATGCAAGCTAAGCTGCTCTTTGAGCACTATCAAAGGGAACACTGGCGATCGCTACCTGGAGGGATACAACCACTGCGTCTGGTATGGGATTGCACAGATATTCCACCAGAATTTATGTGGCGCTATATTCAAACTCTAGAAACTCCTGAAACCGTGCTGATGCTGAAGCCGTCAACACTAGAAAGGTATCGTCAGGTCTCTCTACTGCCTGTAAGTTTGGAGGATGAACAAGCTGAAAAACGGGTGACAAGCGAATGGTTAGAGATTTCTTTAGATGAACAAGCTAACCAACTCATGAACCACGAAATGACGCAATTGCTCAACGCCTTTCAACAGTTGCTAGACACGATCGAACACAAGCAAAGGCACGGAAGTTGGATGAATGCCACTTCAATGATCGATTGCCCCTAACGCCTTCAGGGTAGCTTTTTGAGCCGTTGTCAACCCTGTTGCGCCTCCAATATTCATGCCTTCATACAGGCGATCGACCCGCAACGTGCTGATACAACGTCCTGTCTGCACATCCCAGGTCTTGATAGTGCGATCGTTACTCCCACTGAATAGAATTTGACCGTCAGAGCTAAAGAGGACTGAGCGAACCCAACCACGATGTTCATCCAGAATGTGAAGACAACGCCCCGTTTGCAGATCCCACAGTCGAATGGTTTGATCATCACCGCCACTTGCCAGGGTTTGACCGTTGGAACAGATGGCAACCGTCCAGATGGCTCCGGTATGCCCCTGCAAAACCTTCAGACATGCTCCCGTTTGCACATCCCACAAGCGAATGGTTTGATCCTGACTGCCGCTTGCCAGTCGCTGACCACTCGGATCAAATGCGAGTGCGAAAATTGCACCGATATGTTTCTGCAAAACCTTCAGACATGCTCCCGTTTGCACATCCCATAAGCGAATGGTGAAATCAAAACTGCCGCTGGCTAACCGTTGACCGTCGGGGTCAAACGCGATCGCGCGAATCCCGTTCTGGTGTCCGCGTAACACCTGCAAACAGTGATGCGTCTGCACATCCCACAGTCGCACGGTGCAATCAAAACTACTGCTGGCTAAAGTTTGTCCCGTTGGGCTAAACAGAATTGTCCAGATGGATGCGCTGTGCGCTGACCATTGATCGAAGTGCCCGGTTTGGATATTCCATAGGGTGATCGACTTATCGCGTCGATTGATCGCCAGCGTTTGATTAATTCCCTCCGGCGACGCTAGGTGAACCGGACTGAAGCTGACACTGCTAAAGGGTGACATCCGACGGATCGGGCTGGAAAAGGTTTTGTAGGGGTCAAGTTGCGACCCATTGCGATCTCGCTGTACCCGCCACACCTGAATTGTTTCAGTCTGTCCACTACTGGCAAGGAGTTGGTCATCCGAACTCAGGCTGAGGGAGTGAATTCCACCAGTATATCCATGCCACGTTTTCAGGTTCTGTCCACCCTGCAAATTCCAGAGCCGCACCGTATAGTCTTCTCCGGTACTGACCAACCATTGACTGTCGGCACTGATGGCAAGCCCAAAAACATCATGGGTATGACCCTCAAATATATTAATGGGTTGCCCCTCTGGAACACTCCACAGGCGTAGTGTACTATCGTGACTGGCACTGGCTAACCACTGACCATCTGGGCTAAAGGCAATGTTCCAAATCCAGTCGGTATGTCCTTGCAGCAGCTTGACACTGGAATTGATGATACGGGGCTGCGACGATCGATTCTGGGAGCAATCACCACTCCAAAGTCGAATCACTCCGTCCCGGCAGCCGCTGGCGAGCAGTTGACCATCCGGGCTATAGCGCACACACTGCACCCCACTAGTATGCCCTTGTAAGATGCTCAAGCAGTTTCCACTGCTCACCTCCCAAATCCGAATCGTGGCGTCATTACTGCTGCTAGCTAGAGTTTGCTGATTAGGAGCGAAGTGGACAGAATAAACGCTCTGGGTGTGTCCTTGCAAAACATGGAGACACTGCCCTTGCAAATTCCATAAACGTACCGTTTTGTCTTCACTGCCGCTCGCCAACTGCTGACCATCGGCACTAAAACTGACTGAACGAACACCGCCTGTATGCTCTGTGAGCACCCGCAAGCACTGCCCGCTCTCGACATCCCACAAGCGTATGGCACTATCCGTACTACCACTGGCGAGCAGAGTACTATCGGGACTAAAAGCAACCGACCAAACCCAACCGATGTGACCTTTAAATGTGGCCAAGAGCTGAGTGGTGCTGATGTTCCAGAGATAGATGTTGCCATTGCCATCGCCCACTGCCATCAGCTGACCATCAGGGCTCAGGTCAACCGACATAGCAATACTGAATACTTCAGAAAAGATGCATTTAGCAAAAGTAGCGTTCTGAAAATTGACCCTAGCTAAATCGACCTGCCGCAGGTCGGCTTGTTGCACCACAAGATCAGAAAAATCCCAGCCGCGTAAGTCCACTTGAAACTGTATCAGCAGGTTGATCAGATTGCCCGCAGTGTACCCTGGTTTCTTTCCCTGTTGCCGTAACAGGTGCCTGGCTTGTGCCTCGATCGCCCCCACACTACCAAAGTGGGACAGTAGCCGTTCCATTACCGGTTGCACTATTAATCGCGCTTGAATCTCTCGAATGTAATCTTTCGCTTTGACTCGCAGTAAAGAGTGCGTTTGCCAAACGTTCAACTGCTGCGTCTCAAATTCGATACAGACCTGCTGCACAAATCGTTCTGTGACATATTCCATCACCACAGGTTGCAGGAAGAATAACCCATCGCTTTTTTCAATCAGCGATCGCCGTAGTAGCGCATTGACCAGATTGGGTACACGCTGCTGAGCAGCCGGATCAACCACGTTCTCTCGAATCTCTGCGATCGAGACGGGTTCTCGATGAATGGCAAACCAGAACAGGGTTATCTGTTCGGTTTCAGAGAGGCGATCGAACTGACGCTCCAGCACATCGCGAATATCTTCAAACACCGCCAATCCCTGATTCAGGAAGGGCATCACTTCACTAATGCTGCCGTCATACAAATCTTGAATGGCGCTGGCAACCAGTTTTAGCGCCAGAGGATTACCGCCATAGTGATCGATCAGGGTTTGCCATTCAGATTCTGAGCCGGTAAACGCTCCTTTTTGCCGAAACAGGGCGCGTCCGTCGTCAGGGGTTAGCCCACTCAAGGATACCGATCGCACCAGCGTCTGTGCCCCTTCCATCAGGGCCATCTCCTGCGGCTTTTCTCGACTAGTGAGCAACAAACAACTCTGATGAGATGCTTCGCCGATTGCTCTAAGCAACTGTCCGTACTCTTCGTAACCTGTTCGCCACTGTCCTACCCGCTCTCGTTGCAAAAGGGTTTCCGCATTATCGAGGATCAATAAACACCGACGCGCTCGCAGATACTGCATCAGCTTGGAGATCTGCTGAGCCAGCGTCGTGGGAAGGATGGGATCTTCTCCATAGAGCGGCATGAGAAACTTCAGCAGACTCGACAGCAGTTCATCCAACGGTGGCGCATTGGAGAGCGATCGCCACACGACAATCTCAAATTCGGTTTGCATTTGCAGTGCAGCTTTGACGGCGATCGTGCTTTTGCCAATGCCGCCGATGCCCAATAGTCCAACGATGCGGCAGCGCTCAGACACCACCCACTGCCACAGTTGCGTCAGTTCTGCCTCCCGCCCATAAAAGGTTGAAGCATCGACGGCTGTGTCCCAGTCCTGTTGGGGATTAGTCCACCGGCTCTCGGTTTCTTCCGATGCGGCAGGAGATGTTATGTCCGCTTGCATCAATTCCAGCCCGAATGCCCGAAAGAGATACTCGACTGACTGACGATCGACCCCCTGTTCGCGCTTAAAGATGCGAGCCAGAGTATTGAGGGAAAGTCCGGTGCGCTCATTAAGATCTTCCTGGGTGAAGTGCTTGCCCCAGGTTTCGTCAGATTCTGCCTGCTGTTTTGCTGTCTGAAATCGTTGCCACCCCTGCGGCGACAGGATAACTCCTCGCACTCGCTTAGACGGGGTTGCTCCACGTCTAGATTTTGATGGGTTGGCATCCATAGATCAGCCAATGGTGTAAAGGACAGAGGTAGGTCGTTCCTTAGAATATCGGGCGTTTCTTCAATTCAATCCTGCCAGGGAGTTTCAGCAACACAAGGGACAGGCAAATGATTCCTTTTTTGGCGAAGTATATCAGGTTTAATTGCTTCTGGCTATTACTGGCTATTACTGGCTATTAAGTCGCGTTTTAAATCACAGAACTTGAGTGGTGTGGATGGAGCGGTCGCAGAAGAATGAAGTTAATCGAGCTGGGCAGCAAGCCCACCCATCTACAAGAAGAGCAAAAGGAGAACAAGATGAACAGCAATCAAGTCACCAATCAAACCATGAAACTCGAAGTTGTGGTAATTCCCGTTACCGATGTCGATCGCTCTAAAGACTTCTATAAAACGTTGGGATGGCGACTCGATGCTGACTTTCCTGGTGAAAATGGCTTCCGAGTCGTGCAATTAACCCCACCTGGATCAGAAGCCTCGATCATCTTCGGGAAAGGAGTGTCGTTAGCTGAGCCTGGCTCAGTTCAAGGCTTGTATCTCATCGTTTATGACATCGAAGCAGCCCGTGCTGAACTCGTAGAACGAGGTGTTGAAGTGAGTGAAATATTTCACGACATTGGCGGGATCTTCCACCACGCCGGAACCGAAGGACGGGTCCCGGGTCCCGATCCAAAGCGTGGCGATTATGCCTCCTATGCCTCGTTCAGCGACCCAGACGGCAATGGTTGGGTACTTCAAGAAGTGAAGACACGGCTTCCCGGACGGTAACAGGATGGCAACACATCCAATAGCACTGATCTAAGCAGTCTTCATGACAACTCTCTGCCTCGAACCAATCCCCCTCAGTTCCCCTGATTAAAGGGAATGCCGGAGGCAGGAGGATTCGATTTATCGAGTTTACGCATCAGATATAACCCCTTACAACCAGGACACAAAATGAAAACGCAGAAAGTATGGTTTATTACCGGAGCCTCCAGAGGCTTTGGATTGGAAATTGCCAGAGCAGCCCTGGCAGCAGACGACCAGGTCGTGGCAACAGTTCGCAGCAATCCCGCCCAACTTGCCACTACTTTGCATAACCACGCGAATCTACACGTTGTGTCGATGGCTGTCACCCAGGAAGACCAGGTACAAGAGGCTGTCAAGCAAGCCGTTGCTCGTTTCGGTCGGATTGATGTTTTAGCCAATAATGCCGGGTTTGGTATGGTTGGTGCAACTGAAGAGTTCACAGATGCCGAAGTTCGCAAGCAATATGACACCAACGTGTTTGGGTTACTAAACGTGACGCGTGCCGTATTGCCATACCTGCGCCAGCAAAAGTCTGGGCACATCATCAATATTTCGTCATTGTTTGGCTACGATGCAGTACCGGGCTGGGGATTATATGGGTCTACTAAATTTGCAGTCGAAGGCATCTCGAAAGGGCTAGCAGTCGAACTGGCACCGCTCGGCATCCACGTTACGGCAGTAGCTCCCGGTCTTTTTAGTACCGATTTCCTCAGCACCGAATCCTACGTTGCGGCTAAAACGATCATTGACGATTACCAGGAAACGGTAGGACAAATGCGGAGTGGAGCAGATGCACTCCATGGAAACCAACCCGGTGATCCGAAAAAGTTTGCTCAGGTAATTCTCCAACTCACCACTACAGAAAATCCTCCGCTGCATTTGCCAGCTGGCAACGACGCGGTTAAATTCTACCGAAGCAGCGCTGCAAAAATGGCACAGGACATCGAAGCCTGGCTGCCAGTTGCGACCAGTACCGACCATGACCGCAGCATCGCGGCTTAGACCATTGCCTGACTTGCAACATTCACCCATGATTTCCAAAGGAGTTTTACCATGAGCACTGAACAAAAAGTTGCTGTGATTACTGGTGCGTCCCAAGGCATCGGCGCAGCTCTGGTCAAAGCGTACCGTGATCGCAACTATCGGGTCATTGCAGTCTCACGCTCAATTCAGCCATCAGACGATGATGGAATCATTGCGGTGTCCGGCGACATCGCCGATCGCAAAACTGCTGAGCGTTCGATTATCGAAGGTGTAACCCAGTTCGGGCGCATTGACACACTCATCAACAATGCTGGCATCTTCATCGCCAAGCCATTTACCCAATATACCGAGGCAGACTACCAGGCGTATTTAGGCACCAATATCGCTGGCTTTTTTCACATCACACAACTTGCGATTACCGAGATGGAGAAGCAGGGTAGTGGTCATGTTGTGCAGATCTCAACGAGCCTGGTTGACAACCCGATCGCGGGCGTACCCTCTGTACTCGCATCACTCACAAAAGGTGGATTGAATGCTGCGACCCAATCATTGGCAATTGAGTATGCCAGACGCGGGATTCGGGTGAACGCCGTGGCATTGGGAACCATTAAGACACCAATGCACCCCGTCGTGACTCATGCACAGCTTGGGGCTATGCACCCGATCGGTCATATCGGCGAGATCTCTGATGCTGTCGATGCCATCCTCTACCTCGAATTCGCCAATTTTGTGACGGGCGAAATCCTGCACGTCGATGGTGGACAGAGTGCGGGGCATTGAAGACATGATCTACGAACTACGCATCTATCATTCCATGCCCGGACGACTACCAGCACTGCTCTCACGCTTCCAGAATCACACCTTACGGATTTGGGAAAAACATGGCATCCGTCAGGCTGGGTTTTGGACAACGCTAATCGGCGAAAGCGAGAGTAACCAGCTCACCTACCTACTTGCTTGGGATAGCCTGGCTGAGCGTGAGGAGCGGTGGAGTGCATTTCTCGCTGACCCTAACTGGATCGCGATCAAAACTGAAACTGAGAAGGACGGTCCACTGGTGCAGAACATCAGCAATGAGTTGCTAGTACCGACTGCCTTTTCCTCCGTGAGGTGAGCGAGCTATTTAAGTCGCGTTTTAACTCAACTAACTTGAGTAGTGTGTATTGGGCGATCGCAGGAAAATGAAGTTAATCAAGGCGGGTAGCAAGCTTACCAATCTAAAAAGAGAATGCGATATTTCTCCTGCTCACTTACATCATCAGTCGAGAATCAATCATGAACCTGAACTCAGATTCAACCCAACACATCGTTGTCGATACAGACTGTTCTAATGCCTCTGCAGACCCGTATCAAGCAGTTAGCTGTAGTTTTTACGACGAGCTAGAGGCACTCGCCACCTTACATCGGCTTTGTACGATCCGCTACCGCACAGAAACCAGTGAAGTAGTCGGTATAGAGAGCAAAATTATCGACCTCTACACTGCCAACAAAAGCGAATTTCTTAAGTTGCAAGATGGAACTGAAATTCGCCTTGATCGCTTGATTTCAGTCGATGGCAAGCCCGTCTGCTTTACAAACTGCTAAATTATCTCGTTGTCCATCACTGGCAACAAAGGAATTGTCGTACTTTCTAGCAAGTTTCTGGAGGTTCCTATGCAACTGACAAGACAAACAGCCAATCAACGAACAGACCATGTTTATGATGTATTAGTTGTAGGAGGTGGAGCGGCTGGATTATCAGCAGGAATCTATCTACAACGTTCTCTTCTTTCTACCCTGATTATTGACAAAGGCAAAGCGCGATCGTCCTGGGTGCAGGAATTACACAACTATCTAGGGTTGCCGCCTGATACTCCTGGTCGAGAGGTGTTGAAACAAGGAAAAACACACTATTTGTCGCTAGAGGGTGAGCATCTCAACGGCTATGTAGAAGACGTTACCGATGAAGGTGAAACGTTCGCTGTGCGTGTTCGGATTGGACGCACCAACCCGACCTATACCGTGTTTCGCAGTCGTTATCTAATCGCTGCTAGCGGCATCATCGACCACTTACCCCAATTAAACAACATGCAAAACGTGTTTGAGTATGCCGGACATAATCTGCATGTGTGTTTGATTTGTGATGGCTATGAAATGCGCGACAAAAGAGCAGGTGTATTTGGCAGCAGTGAATCTAGCCTGGAAGCTGCATTCCCACTGGGCTGGTTTACCCCCTACATCACAGTGTTCACAAATGGCGAGTTTGAGGTGAGTAGCGAATTCCGTCACCGTCTAACACAGCACGGTTACCGATTAGTCGAACAGCCGATCAAACAATTCCTGGGTGAGAATCATCAAATGTCAGGTGTAGAACTGGCTGATGGATCGATTGAGGAACTAGATGCAGGACTCGTTTCGATGGGGTCAAAATATCACGCAGACTACTTGAAGAATATTGACCTGGAATACGAAGGGGGAAATCTGATCACGGACAAAGTGAACCGCACATCTCACCCCCGCATCTTTGCGATTGGTGATTTGAAAGTGGGGATGAATCAGGTGGTGATTGCTGCTGCTGATGGTGCAATTGCGGCAACTCAAATCTGGCGAGAGATTCGCCGGAGAGAAGGAAGCCGTCGATCGCCCATTGCGATCAATCAAGCGAAAGAACGCTTTAACGAAGCCGTTCTAATGAAGGTATGAGCTATTGGCACAGCTTTTTTGTACGGCTCATGTTGGGGTTAAAGATCTATATCTTGCTGTTGTTAGCAAGCATAGGAGATGCTTATGTGGACTAGAACAGAACTGATAGACTTGCTCAAGATCAGGCATCCCATCATTCAGGCTCCGATGGCTGGCGCTTCCACACCTGAGTTAGTTGCGGCCGTTTCTAATGCAGGCGGTCTTGGCTCCTATGGCGGGGCAGCCACCCCACTAGCCACCCTTCGCTCCATAATCAGGCAAATTCGAGAGCTGACAGACCAACCCTTTGCAGTGAATTTGTTTGCCCCAGCCGTTGAAGTGTATCAACTCACGCCTGAACAGCAAACCCCGATGGCTGAGCTATTAACACAATGGCACAACGAGCTAGATGCCGGACCTGTGCCCGAACCCATTCCGATACTCGGACCATTTGTAGATCAGTTTACTGTCCTGCTTGACGAGAAAGTACCGGTCTTCAGCTTCCACTTTGGACCTGCGCCCATTAGGGCCATTCGTGAGATCCATGCGATCGGCTCAGTCGTCTTGGCAACCGCGACAACCGTCCGGGAAGCAAAAGCGCTCGTCGAAGCAGGAGTCGATGTCATCATTGCCCAAGGCTTTGAAGCCGGAGGTCATCGTGGGACTTTTGCAGTACCTTATGAACAAGGATTGATTGGAACAACCGCGTTGGTGCCACAGATAGCTGATGCGGTATCGGTTCCAGTCGTTGCGGCAGGTGGAATCATGGATGCTCGTGGAATTGTTGCTGCATTTGCACTGGGGGCAAGTGGGGTACAGATGGGAACTGCCTTTCTCGCCTGCCCTGAGAACAATATCCCAGAAGTCTATAGGCAGGCAGTACTCAAGTGTAAGGACGAAGACACAGTAATTACTGAAGTATTCTCCGGCAAACCCGCCAGAGCCATCCGAAATCGATTTATCCGTGAAATGGAAAACAACAGGGATAAGGTATTGCCCTTCCCGGCTCAGATGTCGATCGGGCGAGTTTTGCGTCAGGCTTCTGCTCAACAATCAAGTCCAGACTTTGTCAGTATGTGGGCAGGACAGGGAGCCGCATTAGCGGAAGCTCTCCCAGCAGGTGAGCTGATCGAAAAAATCATACAAGAATTTCAAGCTGTAACTGCTTCTTTACAACTCAAATAACAAGTTAAGAATTCAAACCAAAGTCTATCTCTGAACAACCGCTTGCAGTGAACTGCTAACTACGTTGTTGCTGAGAGTGAGAAACTGTTTGTCAATGTATATGAAGCGGAAGCCACTTGAGGTTGTAGATGCGCGATACCAGAAGAGACATCACAACCTTGCTTGAAGCGATGAGACAACCTTACTACGAGAGTGACCTCACGGATGAAGAGTGGGCAGAGATAGCCCCCCTGCTGCCCCCTGAAAAGCCCGTTGGAAGGGAGCGAGAAGTCGATCTGCGGGTCGTCCTCAACGGCATCTTCTACCGTGCAGACAACGGCATCAAATGGCGTGCTTTACCGATTGAGTTTGGAGCTTGGCAAACAGTGTATGGATACTTCCGTTTGTGGGTATGCTTAGGCATTTGGGAGCAAATTAACGCAGTTTTAGTCCGAAAGGTGCGGTTGGCTGAGGCACGAGAAGCAGAACCCAGTTTAGCTATCATTGATAGTCAATCCGTCAAACTCGGACAAAAAGGGGGGAAGAACACGGCATTGATGGCAACAAGAAAGTGAAGGGACGCAAACGTCATATTGTTGTAGACGTGTTAGGACTGGTGCTCGGTTGCTACGTCACCTCTGCTAATACCGCTGATGTCAAAGCTGCTCCAGCGGTCTTGGTCTGGGTTATCGAACTGTTTGGGCGAATTGCCAAAGTTCTGGCAGACCAAGGGTATCGAGGCGATTTAGGCGCGTTGATTGGACACTTTTTTGCCGAGCAACAGCGTTCAGTTGAAGTTGAGTTAAGTCAACGTCCAACCGCAACGAAAGGATTTCAAGTTGAACCCAAACGATGGATTGTTGAACGGACTTGGACATGGCTAGAGAATGCACGAGCACTGACACGAGACTATGAAACTCTGCCTGAGAATCATGAAGGCATGATTTACGTGGTCATGATTCGGTTGATGCTACGGAGGTTAACAAACAACCGTCGAATGAGAAAGCTCAAACCCACTTAACTACCGTTTACAAACAGTTTCTGAAAGTCTTATCGCGATTACAGGAATAAGACCTTACCGTACATTTTTGTGTGACTGCGACTCATCCCTACATCCGGTGGTTTTAAGACCTAGTTAGGTAAAGAATTGAAGGAGAAAAATAATGCCGACGAATGCGAAGGGAAACTACACAGGAAAAGTTGCGTTTGTGACTGGAACAGCAAGCGGCATCGGTCGCGCGGCAGCGCTGGCGTTTGCCCGCGAGGGGGCTAGCGTAGTGGCCGCCGACGTGTCCGAGCAGGGTAACCAAGAGACGGTCCGCCTGATCGAGGACCAAGGCGGGCAGGCGATCACCGTCCGGTGCGAGGTGACGCGGGACGAGGACGTGAAGGCGTCCCTAGCCAAGACTGTTGAGGCTTTCGGGCGGCTGGACTTCGCCTTCAACAACGCAGGCATCGAGCCGAGAAAGCCGACTCCAACCGCAGAGTACGAGGAGGAGGAGTGGGACCGGCTCATTGACACCAACCTCCGCAGCGTTTTCCTGTGCATGAAACACGAGATCCCGCTGATCCTCAAGCAGGGCGGCGCGATTGTCAACACGTCCTCGGGCGCAGGAATCACCGGCGTCAAAGGCAGCCCGGCGTACAGCGCCGCGAAGCACGGCGTGATTGGTCTCACTCGATCGGCAGCCCTCGACTACGCCGCGCGAACATCCGCATCAACGCCGTCTGTCCCGGCTTCACCGACACCCCGATGCTGAGTCGCTTCACTGGCGACATGGCCGAAGGGCGCGCGAAGATGATCGCGGAAGAGCCGATCGGACGCCTGGGCAAGCCCGAGGAGATCGCTGCAGCCGTCGTCTGGTTGTGCTCGGATGCGGCTGCTTTCGTCGTTGGGCACGCCATCGGTCAAACGGTGCAGTAACGCTTGATGCTAGCCGCAACACTGTTTCAGTGGACGCCATGGGATTGGAGATCCGGACGGAGTAGCGGTGTGTGTTTGTAAACGCAATCTAGGCAGAACCTCAAGATGCTGCAAACAATTTCTCACATCAGCGCTAACGGCTCACAAAGCGGTGATCGAAACAGACAAAAAGCAACCTGAGCTAATTCGATTTTGTTAATTCGATTTTGCAAGCGAGGTAGGCACCATGAAGACGGATTTTGAGAACGAGTCCTTTGAGGATGACGACAACTATCAAGGTGACACGAATGGTCGCAATAGTTTCGCCGAACGTGTCCGCAGCAACCAGCGCCAACTCACCTCCCAGCTAAGGCACCAGTA
The DNA here is from genome assembly GCF_059501405.1 of Myxacorys sp. Classification (NCBI taxonomy): domain Bacteria; kingdom Bacillati; phylum Cyanobacteriota; class Cyanophyceae; order Leptolyngbyales; family Leptolyngbyaceae; genus Myxacorys; species Myxacorys sp. Next base: position 3,318 of record NZ_JCACCM010000113.1, on the reverse strand, counting down.
CGATTTTATTGTTTGCGGATCGGGATCGTCTGGCTCGGTGGTTGCCCGCAGACTGGCTGAGAACCCGGATGTCAGCGTTCTGCTGCTGGAAGCGGGAGGCACCGATGATGTGCCAAGTGTCATAGCAGCGAATCAATGGCCGATGAACCTGGGAACCGATCGAGACTGGAGCTTTCAAGGTCAGCCGAATCGACATGTGAACAATCGTTCGATTCCGTTCTCGATGGGCAAGGTCCTCGGCGGTGGATCGAGCATCAACGTCATGGTTTGGGCACGCGGACACCAGCAGGATTGGGATTTCTTCGCCTCCGAAGCCAACGATCCGGCCTGGAGTTATGAATCCGTCTTGAAGATTTATCGCCGCCTAGAAGATTGGCATGGTGTGCCGGACCCGCTGTATCGCGGAACGGGAGGACCAGTATTTGTCCAGCCTGCGCCGGACCCAAACCCGATCGCACCCGCAGCGGTCGAAGCAGCGCGGATGGTCGGGATTCCGACGTTTGAAAATCCGAACGGACGCATGATGGAAGCGGCGAAGGGTGCTGCTATCAGCGATGTGCGAGTCCGCAATGGCAAGCGCGAATCGATATTCCGCTCTTACGTCTTCCCGTATATGGATCGACCAAACCTGACGGTTCTCAGTCAGGCACTGGTCACACGGCTGATGTTCCAGGGCAAGCGGGTTACTGGTGTGGAGATTTCCTATCGGGACGCGATCTATCGCATTGGTGCGGCAGTCGAAGTCGTGTTGTCGCTCGGTGCCATCCATACGCCGAAAGTGCTGATGCAATCTGGTATCGGCGATGAGGCCGAGTTGCGACGATTGGGAATTCCTGCCGTGCAGCACCTTCCCGGTGTGGGGCAAAATTTTCAAGACCACTGTACAGTGACTTATTATTTGCCGTGAAGACACATTAGTGTCGCCAAAGGAGCAAGGCTAGGTCTGGCTTGCTTTTCCGCCTCAAGCCAGCTTGGCAATCCTGCTGACCTAAGGCTAGGCTGCTAAGCAAACTCTCTCTGCAACCCTGCAACAGCGAGGGGTTTACTCAGCGACACGAATTTGTCTCGATGTCGTTTAATTTGGCACTGTACAGCACTATTCCCCGGAGACAAGAGAGGACGATCGCGCCGTTGTCGATCGCTCGCTCATCAAAAATCTTTGCGACACCACCGAGCAAGCGATCTCCCTGATCCAGGACTTCAAGGGTGAAGGATCCTGAAAGATCCTGAAAGTTCTGGACTGTGTTTTACAGCCTTTTTCAGACAAGTAGGGTACAAGGTAGAGGAGTGAAAATATAATCTTCAAGCTGCTGGTCATGAAGGCTTACTCGTCTGACCTCCGCCAGAAAATCGTAGACCGATATGAGGAGGGTAAGATCTCCCAGCGAGAACTCGCCCGTCAATTTAGAGTCGCCGTCAGTTTTGTCCAAACGCTGCTCAAACGGTATCGAGAGACTGGAAAGGTTGGGGCAAAAGTTCGAACCCAACAAACAGCTACGAAGCTGAATGCGCAGCAATTGAGCGTTTTAGAACAATTAGTCGAGGCAAACAGCAACGTCACCCTCAAGGAACTGCGGGATCGTCTGGCAGAAAAGACGGGCGTGAGCGTCAGTTGCACGACAATCCATCGGATGCTAATTAAGCTGAACTTGAGCGTCAAAAAAACGGTTCACGCCAGTAAAAAGGATACTGAGCGAGTGCAACAGCAACGGGTCAAGTTTTGGCACTTACTGCGGGGGATACGGGCAAAGGATTGAATCTTCATTGACGAAGCGGGGTGAATTTAGCAATGGCCCTTTGGCGAGCACGCTCTCCAAAGGACAAAGGGCACATGGCAAACGTCCGCAAGAACGGGGTAAAAACGTCTCGATGATTGGGGCAATTGGACTGATGGGGGTGATGGCTCAATTGCCCCTGCTCGGTGCCGTTGATAGGCCACTTACTGTTTGAAGCCTTCATCGCGCAAAAGCTGGTGCCCAAGTTGTGGAAGGGCGCTTGCGTGATTCTGGATAACGGCTCGATTCACAAGGGAGACTCCGTAGTTGAACTACTTCAACCAGCAGGGGCAATGGTTATCTGTTTACCGCCCTATTCGCCAGAGCTTTCTCCCATCGAGAACGGTTAGTCAAAGATTAAGGCTCTATTGCGTTCCCTGAGTGCGAGAACTTACCAGAGTTAGTTAACGCAATTGAGCAAGCGTTTGCTCAAGTATCCCCTGAAGATCTACAAGGTTGGTTCACTCACGGCTGTTACTGTACCTGACCAGACTGGAAAAGGCTGAAGCTTTTCTTCACCTCAAATTTCAGGGAAACACCTAGAAAAGGAGCACGTCTGTCTCTCTAAAACGCAAGAATTATTACTATGTCGGTCGCCAATCATGTTGCGGCATCGATAGTATCAAGACCAAGCGGCGGCATCCTTGAGAACAGCTTCCATTGCTTCTCGAAGCGATGAAGTCGTCGCCAAACTTTTACGAATGCGATTTTTGAGCCAAGCCCAACATTTTCAATTCGATAATAGCTTTTGCGACAGAGCCCAGATATCAGCAGTCAGCTACAAACCAACATCGCACCCGCCGCACCGCCGGTAGCAGCGGCTTTCGATCTGCGGCTTGAACTGAAACTAGCTCGCCCCCATCAGTGCTAGGGGGTAAGGTAAAGTAGCAGTGGCTTTCGAGCTGCGGCTTGAATTGAAACAAGTTTTCCAGGTAATTCAAAATACCTGGAAAAAGAGTAGCAGCGGCTTTCGAACTGCGGCTTGAATTGAACTACCCCGCCGCAAGCAGACGGGGTAGCAGAATCAAAACAGAGTAAGGGTAATGTTCTAGACATGGGATTTGGATAGGAGAGAATTAAGCCATTAACTGGGCTACCGCTTTTTCCAGGATTTGCTATGGTACTCGAACCTGTTCTCTGTCCAATCTGCAAAAGTTCTCACATGGTCAAGCATGGCAAAACAGCAGAAGGCAAGCAGGGTTATAGATGTTGCAATCAGGACTGTTCACGCCACAGTTTCATCTTGGAATACTCCTACCGAGGCTATCTGCCCAACATCAAGCAACAAATTAGTGATATGGCGATGAATGGCAGTGGGATTCGAGATGCTGCCCGCGTTCTCAAGATTAGTCCGACCACGGTGATTGAAGCATAAAAAAAAAGATCGTCATCTTGAGCAAGTCAACCAATCGCTGTTGAATCAACTCAAGGCAACGGCGGTGGAAATTGTCAAACCCGTTGAAGAAGCCGAAGCAGACGAGATGTGGAGTTCAGGGGGTGACAAGGCGGCTAAAAAGCAGAGTGGATCAGAGAAATGGCGTTG
>NZ_JCACCM010000112.1:0-20576 GCF_059501405.1 Myxacorys sp. | reverse complement strand
TCGAACCACAACTACATCCACGAAATCCAGTAGTGCACTGAGGGCGCTGCAACTTTGAGTAAAGTTGCAGCGCCCTCAGCAGATGAGTGATTGCGATCGCAACAATCAGACAGCTTGACTGAACCTGAACAAGTATCGCGATCGCGGGTCAAACAGAGATCGCGATACTGTCTGTTCTGCAGCAAAATCCTTTTAGGGCGTCAACAGAAATACTGCTCTCAATCCTGCCAACGACGCGCGATCGTTGACCTTATCGACGACAAAATCAACGCTGAATCAGGTATTGACCTTGATATCCAGTTCGATCCCACCCTCAAGGAGGGTCAAATACTAAGGGCTTCTCCTGCTTAACTTAAAGTCGTTGTTTAAGAATAAGTCTGAGTCAAGATGGACACGCTTCCATAAAAAATCTGGATTATCTTGATTGAGCGGTTCTATGCTGAATAAAGTCTCATCACACCAATCTTCTACCTTTAGATTGGTGCTTATTAATGGATAGCGATACTGCAAATCTTTTCCATCTGTATCTAAAATAATATTTCCTGAAATCTGAAGATTACCAAACGTTTCTTCGTATCTCACTTCATTGCCGTTGCTATCAACAAGGCGAACATTGTGGGCTATGCTAGGTTTATCACATGATATGTTGCTATAACCTAATTTGTGACTATTGAATTTGAAAGATGTTTTGTGAAATAGCAATAAAATGCACAGAGTTATTTTTGATTCCTTAGATCTGAACTGTGCTTCATCAAACTCAAAACAATTCTGATGCAGAACTGCAACAATTTGATTAATTATATCCTCCTGACTAAACGAAGGCATACAGTAGATCGCACCCATAACAAATTTAATTGCTTCATGGGTTTGCGGCTTGATTTTTCCATTTAAGCAGGCAGTTTTGTCCTTCCTGTTTTCCTTAAATAGATTTTGTATCTGTTTATCAAGTTTATGTTTCGTGACCTTATGTTGTGTTTGTAGTACACTTTCATCGCATTTGCTTACTTGATAATGCATAAGCTTTTTAAAGTGTAAGGGAAAAGGTTTTGAAAAGTCTAAAGTTAAACCCAGTGCAGTATATTCAAAAAAATATTTGATAGCAGAATAAAAATTTTCAAGCGCATCATTTACGATGCCTTGATTGCGTTCCTTATTGTGGGCTATTAAGTCTGCAACTTCTTTGAATATATAGCTGTCTCTCGAATATTCTCTCAGCGTTATAAATAAGATGCGAACATAAGCTTCATCAAAATTGTCGTCTTGAATTCGATTAATAGCTTTTTGAACTATATCCTTCTCGGATTCTTTCATATCCTTTGTTAACACTGGATGCTGAGAGTACTTACACCAGATCTCTAGAATTTGGGTAAGCAAACTCCTTAAATCTACTGATTCAAGAATAACCTAATTCCCTGTTAACATCGCTATACCGATACAGCAGAAATATGGCAAACAGCAATCCGATTCAGACCCCAGAGTTTAAGGCTCAACAGGTTCCGAAGTACGGCGATCAGGCGCTAAGCAGCAAAGTGGTTGGAACGCGGTATCCGGTAGATGTGGATGCGGCGTTAAGACAGATTGCGGATCACCAAGGCTATATTCGCAAAGCGGTTGAAGAGAAGCTTAGAGCAGATGGGCTGCTGTAATAGCAAATCGGTCAGCGTGACTGATTTGCTGAGGGCACGATCGCTTTGCGAACTTCTAAGTGATCGCACCCTTTATGGACAAACAACTAGCGCTATTAAGAGCGTCCAGACTGCAACGAATAGGTAGGGCATTTTTGAAGTCGAGAGCAGCCTGTACCATCTTCCTGTGGGATATATTCCTCTTACAGGGGGATAGTCTCGAATTGAATCTTCAGCCTTTTCGTTCCACCAACTCTCCACCTTGTTAGTGTGATCGTAAGCGACGAGGATCGTATTCCGCGCAATCAAGCTTGTAACAATTCCAAGAAGCCCGACGAGTACCAGACCAGCCACAATCCTTTGAGGAGTATAGTCAGAAACTTTCTCAAGCATCCCAATTCCGTTTACGAAAGCGGTGAAGAGAAACCCTTGTAGAACAAGTAGCCAAGTCACTCTGTTATTGACGAGATTATCCTCATGCTTAATAATTTCACGCGCCATGTCAAATTGTTCTTTCTTAGACATTGTTTCTACTGACCTATAGCGACAGCGATGAGCTGAAGAACAAAGCCGATCGTAATGAGCGCAAAACCAACACGTCCGCACCAGTTCCAGAAAACGGTGTTTAGGCTTGGTCCGTATCCAACCAGAATGCTGTTCTCGTCAAATCGTGAGCCAGTGCGCCAGCTATCGAGAAACGCAAGAAAAGCACCTATAAAGCCGAGGATTAAGCCAATGATATTGAGGGTTTTAGACATTTCTTAGACATTAAAGTTGTGGGCAGGAGTGGAGAGTTTCAATCAACTTTCGTTTTTCTGCGCCTCACCTGAGCCTTCCTCAAGTTGCTTGATGCTAAGTTTTAATTTTTGATTCACTAAAAGCTTGTTCTCATAATCCAAGCCAGCCGACTCACGCTCAAGGATGGCAGGCAGACCTTCATCGACGGCTTGCCTCAGGATGGCAGCACGATCGACGCCTTTACGCTCTGCGATGGCGTCAATCCGCTCAAGCGTCGATTGGGGAAGGCGGATATCAACCCGCTTCATTGGTTCTCCACTTTTAGCTGGGGGCATTACTTCTACAAATTGCTTTTTATCATTAGCCATAAAATTCTATTCCTTGAGGTGGAGCTTCAATCAGAATTATCTGACATAGAGCGGACACTTGACACACAAGTGTGTGTTTCATGCTATTTTAATTTTCAAAGCTTCTTCAGAGGATCTTCATATGTCAAAAACCTATGAACAACCTTTGAACTCGTCAGATGTGTTGGGTGCTGACTTGTTCTATCGCGACAGTTTCCTTCTGGAACTGAGGCGCGAGTATGGGCAATGTGTGCCGTATCAGACGCTCTACTCTTGGAGCCGGAAAGTTTTGATCTCTTCTGGCAAAAGTTGCTACACGTCTGACGAAACAATAGTTTTCCTGACGCTCATTTGGGCGCAGACAACACGGGGACTGAGAGGCTTGACACGAAAAGACGTTCTAAATCTCAGGGAGGCTTATGCAGCTTGCAGAATTGATCGAGAAAGCAGAACAGGGGGGCATCAAAATAACGCCCGCCCAAGCCGAGAAGCGGCTTAAGAATGCGGGCGTTGACCCTAATGGCGACTTGTCGGAGGATGCGATCGCGCACCTTCAATCCACAACTGATTTAACAACTCCAACTTCCAAGGACCAACCTCAAGGAAAAGGGGAACTCACCAAAGCTCATTCAGGACTGGCTAAAACTGCCGTCCAATCGACTCAAAAGCAGATGGTAACGATCGCGGACAAAGCTGCTAGAGCGGGCGCAGTGGCGTATGCAACTCGTTCGGCTCAAAACCTCAATGCCCTCGCAACTGAGATTGCAGGCTTGACCGAGACAGCAATGCAGGTTTACGACACGGTTGAAGGGGGCGATGACGAAGACCCTTTAGCCTTGCCGCCGCTCAATTTCGGGCTGACGTAAACGGTCAAATGCTCTGGATGGTGCAAACCTGCATCAATGCCCGAAAGCAGGGCGAGCGGAAAATGTTAGACGCGATGATGAGCGGTTTTGGGTGGGGTGTGATGCTCGGCGTGATGGTGATGCTATCAGCCGGAGCCACCGTTACCCTTTCACCCGTTTTACTTGCTGGAGTGGGTGGCTCCTTCTGGCAAGGCGTGAAGCGAGTTACGCAATAAAGGAGACGAGGCAATGTTAAAAAATCTCATTCGATATGGACTATCAGTAGCCATTTGCGGCGGCGCGTTTGTGGTCAGCGATCGCATCTCACAAAACCTGACCCGCAATGCCGCCATTGAGTTCTATGAGACTCAGAAGTTCAGCCCTGATCGCGACATCCAATTCAGTCCGGGTGGATTACAAACCTACACGAGTGAAGCGGCTAAGCAAGCAAGTGCAGCAACTCATCTTCCAGTTGTTTCCGTTTGGCTAGTGAGTGCTGGATTGGTTGGAATTGTGTTTGGTTCTGGCAGCAATACCGCTATCAATCGCGGTGAAGCGTTATTTCAGCAGTGGATAAAAGCCACCCAGAAAAACGACTCTCTCACAATGGCTCGAATTGAAAACGAGGTTCGTGATGACGGAATCGGAAGTTAAGCCAGATTGGAAACAGACGCTAATTGCTCAAGCGGGAAGCATCAAGATCACAACCTGGATACCTGTTGGCGTTGGTCTTGGTTTGTGTGCAGTGATTTGGTATCGCGATTTCTCCAAACCTGCTCAGATTGAAGATTCAGCGAGCAATCCAGCGAGAGCAGCAACACCTGATCGCGCAGCCACACAATCAGGTGAGTTCAGTTTGCCTGACCAGTTGAACTTGATGTTCCAACAACAGGTGTACGATCGCGCCCAACAAATTAAGGCTGATGTGGCGAGGGAGACGGCGAACAAATCAGCCCCATGCTTCAAGCTCTCACCTACAAGCTGCGTTGAGTTGAAGTTGCAAGACTTAAACCGCAAGCTTGCAGAGTCCATTTCACCAGATGGAACCATGTTGATCGGTCCGTCCAGAGCATTAGCATTCAATGTCGAGGCTCATGCAATGCTGGCAGCAATGCAGGGACTGGGAGCAAAGGATGAGGCAACCCAACGGCTTACCCAAATCTATTTACCTGCGGCTCAGGCTGGTGATTCGGGTGTGGTGAATGGAGTAGCGTCCACAGTTCAGAGTCTTGAGTTGTATCTGTCTAAGCGAAAGGTCGATCGCTTAGCAGCCACCGGACAAACGGAAAAGATTCCCGAGCGCAAGAGGATTGGAAATGTTAGAGCGGCTTCCTTGGGCAATTAGCACCGTCGCTTGTGCTGCGCTCGCTCTGTCGAGTTCACAGCAGGCAAATTCATACCAAGCTTCTGTAAATACTGATCTGTATCAACAGTCAGGTGACTTGCAAATTGCATGGATGAAACCTCAAGACGGCATCTTAGGTAACGGCTTGTCACTTCTGGCAGTCGGCGGCGCAATGCTTTCGCTGCATAAAGCTATCCAAGGGTTAGAGCCAAAGCTTGAACCTGATGCAGAACCTAAAGCCAAGTCCAAAGCTAAGCCCAAAGATAATGACAATGAGCCGGACAGTGAAGACGATGAGCCGGATGATGAACCAGATGTTAAGGATGAAACTATGCCAACATCAACCAAAACCGTAGAGCCAACCTCTACCCCTGCTGAAATAAATGAGTCTGTTGTAAAACTGTTCGAGCTAGTTTGGAATCACAAGAAGCGTCACTTGCTGATTCCTGCCGAAACTGGAGCAGGCAAAACAACTCTACTGCTTGGACTGATGCAGTACCTTTGGAAAGTCAGCGATCAGACCGCAGAATTTTATCTCTCAACTACGAAGCCATCCCCCTGCTTAGGGCTAGAGTTTGAAACCGCCCCGGATGGTAGACCAAGAGTTATCAACCTCGATGTCACCAGACCTCACACCATCAACCCTTTAATTGAGCGGTTGCGCTGGTTACAGCGACGGATGCAAGAGCGGCAGAACCAACGGGCAGAAGCCGAGGCCACAGACAAGCCCTACAAACCACATCGCATTATCATCATTGCCGATGAATGGAACTCGACGCTGGCACTGGCTAAGCGCTTTGACAAAGTTTTAGCGCGTGAGTTTGCAGAAGCGCGAGCAGAGAAGCAATTCCCTTTACCTCCTGCACCCTATGCAGTAGATGAACTTCAAGCCCTGATGGAATCGATCTTACTGATGGGCAGAGAGGATGAATGTGCTGAATGGGTATTTGGTCAAGATCACCAAGTCCAAAACGCCGGATTCAACACGGGCTATCAAAAATCATTTGGCATCATTGTGCCCTTTGGCTTGGGAGCAATGCAGGCATTAGAGCAAGCGTTGATCGGTCGCTCTCCAGTGTTGCCCATGTCCACGGGCAAACAGATTTTGCAGCAAGGATATGAGGCAGTTAGGGCAAAGCCTGAAGCTTACTTTGTTTACTCCAATCTCAACGGGCATGAAATTGTAGAAATGCCGTACTTGCCAAACATAAAGAGAGACAAATTAAATGGCAAACAACAACGACCAGCAACAACAGCAGTATCAACAGAATCAGAACAATCAACAGTATCAGAACCAAAAGACCCGTGGGGGGAGGAATAACGGCATGAGCGATCGCAAGGGTGTCTTAGGCTTAATCTCGAATCACACATCGCTGGATGTGACCCGACCGGGAGATAGCCTTAGAAACTGGTTCATTGGTATCCCGCTTCTTCTGTCAGTGATCTTTGGAATCACCATTGAGGGCAACCCAATTTCAAAGTTTGCTTCTTCTATCGGGAACGGAGCAAGGCGTGCAGTCGGTGCAACCATTACCGAGAATCAACCCATGTTACAAGAGGGCGCAAACTCTCTTTATGGCACTCCCACCCAACCGGGAGACCTAAACAAGCGGCAGTTTCAAAACAACAGTTTCACCCGATGAATATCCCAGGATTAAGAGTGCGCCATCTGCTAATCATGATTGGCTGTGCTTACATCCTGCAAGCGATCGCAACAGCAGACGGAGCATTCAGGCTCAACCACAGTCTGCTGTCTGCGATTAAAGATAATGGGGCTGCGGGATGGCAACGCTCGTTAATCTGGCTAGATAAATCGGCAGATTCCCTAGACAAATGGAGCATCGATCGTTTCGGGAAAGACCCTTGGATCGCTAACGGCGAGATGTTAGCTCAGTACACGAGTGATTGTGTCACCAGTCCGAGCAATGGCAAGGGCTATCTGTCCACAGAGAAGATTAAAGTTTTTCGCAACGCTAAGAAAAAAGATTTGAGAACGCTAGGAATGCCGCTCTGTAAGACGATTACAGGCGATCTGCGGTACACCACTTCGACCCCTGGCACGTTCTTCCACGTCAACCCTAACAACCTTAATCAGAATGGCTCAGTCAGGGCAAACGATTAATGGTCTAGTGTCAGTTGCTCGCCTCATTAATCGGGCAACCACACCCGATCGAAGCGCCACCGTAAAGGAAGCACAGCAGAAATTTGAGGCAGCACAGAAGGCTTATAAGACTGCCAAGCTACCAGACCGAGCGGCTGAGCAGGCAGTTTCCGCGCAAGAATCTCTCGACATTGCCGTAGAGAAACTGGCTAAGGCTGAATCTGCCTATGCGATCGCAGAAACAAACCTAGCCAATGTTAAGGCTGCAACTCTTACAGCCTCTCAACTACAGCTATTAGAAGACGCAGTAGATACAGAAACTGAGCGACACGGACGGGCACAGCGCAAAGTAAAAAAGTTAGAAGATGAGATCAAGATTCTCAACAACGAAGCAGCACGTACAAAACTAGCAAATGCTTCTAAACAACTACGTGCAAGGGAAGCTGACCTTAAACAGGCGCAAGATAATCTGAAGAATGGGCAGAAGGCAACCAAAACACCTGAACAGTTAGCGTTGCTAGAAGCAAATCTTGAGGAGTTGAAGGGCAACGTTGAGCGAGCAAAGGCAAAAGTTGCAGCCTGCACAACCGCTTATCAGAAAGCTAATCAAGAGGCCCAAACCATTGCAACGGACTATCTAACCCTTGAAGCTGGACTGCTCACCGCAGAAGCGGAGTTTGAGCGCATCAGTCAAGCTACTGCCGCAGAAGAACGATTTGCCCTTATTGAGCAGAAGCTAGGCAAGGTCGATCAGTTCTCCTCGATGGGTAGTGATATCAAGTCTGCGATCGCGCTGCTGCCTGATCCTGAAGTGTGGTGGAATGGCGCGTGTTTAACCGCTACTGCTCTCGTTGCAATGATTTACTTCAGCCCCCTATCGGTCGTTCTCCAGACGGTAACGAAAGCGGCCAAATGGACGATCGACGGGGCATCAGATGTAAAACAAACCGTTGATTCAGTCTGGGCACCCAATTTGCAGGGCACACCCAAGGTGGATGAAGAGATTGCAGGCTGGGTCGTGACTTCTGCTTATGGTCCTCGTTCCGCTCCCTGCTCTGGATGCTCCAGTAATCACGGTGGTGTAGACCTTGCTGATCCGCGTGGGGCATCTCACACGATGGGCAAACAACTCTATGCGATCGGTAAACCTGGAACAAAGGTAGAGCTAACCTGCTGGCAAGGCTCAGGGGGAGGGGGATTAGTCGCCACACTCAAACCGCAGTCAATGCCAGGTCGGAAGATTGATTATCTGCATCTGTCGAAGTGTGCCCTATCGACTGGGCAGACAAAGGTAATAGATGCAGGTCCGGTGATTGCAGCCGTTGGGAATAGCGGTCATGGTTCCGGTCCACATGCCCACATCCAAGAATCCATCAACGGGAAACGAGTTGCGCCTCAACGTGGCGTAGTCTGGTGGGCAATGACTGGTGAGGAACCGCAACCTGTAGTAGCTCAGAGCAAAGTGAAATAGGAGAAATATGATTTCAGATATTTTGTCAGAAGCAAAAGCCGACATTGAAAGCTATCTACTTGGAGACGATCGCGGCTATTCCTCGGACCCAGAGCTATGTGATCAAATCTGGAAACTGTTGCAAGACATGGAAGCGCTGCGTTTGCGCCTGGACACTCTGCCCCACAAAGTTAAGTCATGTAGGCAGTGCCCCCACGCATCTGAGGGAGAGCTTCGCTGCGGGCTTATGTACGATCAGCGCCCGCTCTACCTTGGCAGCTATCGGAAAATTGGAGAGGAATACGAGTATGGCAAGAGAATCCCTGAATGGTGTCCATTGAGGAGCGCCATCACGGAAATTACACCCGATTCACATCCTGATATTTGGCAATTGCTTCAGCCACCGTCATGAGCCAAGCTGATCCGCGCTACCACAAACGGAAATGGAAACACACCGCTAAACGCACAAAGCAGCTAACTCGCAATCGCTGCTGCATGTGTGGCGCTAAAGCAGTAGAGGTTCACCATGCTTTCTATGGGTTTAGATTGCTGCTCACACTGCCGATCGCAGGGTTTGAGATTCCAGGTTGGCAACTATTTCCGCTGTGCGATCGCTGTCACTCTAACAGCAAAGGTTGCGCTCATCATGTTGGCAACTACTGCGTTAGTAAATTCTCAAGCTGGCTGAACTGCAATCGATACGGCTATCTGTGGCGCTTGCGAATCGGCTTTCTGCTAACCGTTTTAATTGTGCATCCACTCACCGCAGCATTATCTATTGGGGGCTTATGGCTGTTCGCATCGACTATCTCTGTTTCGGAATCCTTGCAGCCATTGTTATCACGTCAGTTCCAACACTGGCAGAGCGAAAGGATAGCACCCAAGCTTCAACGAAGTCGGATGCCTCAAAATTAATTGCTGATGAGGAAGGCTTTAGATCATGCCCTTATAAAGATCCGGTGGGAGTTCCCACGATCGGCTATGGTGCAACGTCCTACTCTGATGGTCGGGCTGTGAATCTATCAGACCCCTGCATCACAAAAGAGGATGCCAAGAAACTGATGGCTCATCACATCAGCAAAGCAGGAAACGAAGTTGCGCGACTGGTGAAAGTGCCGCTCTCTGCCAACCAGAAAACAGCGCTCACTAGCTTTGCCTATAATTTCGGCTCTGGCGCATTGGCATCGTCTGCCCTATTGTCAAAGCTGAATGCAGGCGACAAGTCCGGCGCAGCGTCTGAGTTCGATCGCTGGATTCATGCTGATGGGAAGCCCTTGCTGGGTCTAGTCGATCGCAGAGCCAAAGAGAAGGCGTTATTTAAGAAGTGAGGGCATAATCTTTGCAATTCACAGATTGCTTGACTTTGTTCTGGTGCATTGGGAACGTTAGGCTTTGCTACGCAGCAGTTTCTGAACCTTTGACCTGCTTCTTTTCAGTATCAATTTGATCATCTGTTTTGCGAATAGCAAGTAAAACCAATGCTATGAGTTCTGGAACAAGTGCAGCAATAGCTGTGAGTTTTAGTGACCAAGTTTCAGATGAACTAAACAACCCTGCTGCACCACTCAGGTGTGCAGATATGATATCGGTAGTGTCAATAGCAATACAAGCTAGCAGAAGTGTTTTCACGCTATCTCTATTAGCTAAAGCAACAATTACAGCAAGCACAATATCTCTAATTGCCCAAACACGAATAATGTAAGGCATTTGGATATTTGAATCGATTGAAATGCTAAGTTGCTGCATCAACCACAGTGGGTCAGCATATCCAACAGCACTTAGACTAAACCGAATCAAGCACATTAGCCCTATTAGTAAAGCAATACCCCAACTCTGACCTCTCATTTTTGCCCCTACCGATGAATGTCTTAGAAATCTATGTAGACATTAAATGCGTTGATTACTAAAGTAAAGTAGTTACCTTTTAGTAACTTCGTAACTCACGAGAAACTAGGAGCATCTATGGCAGAGTCGGAATGTGCTCCCCTTGAAAAACTACTCAACCAAATTTCAGGGCAGTGGACGATGTACATATTATGGATTTTGGATACCCATGGAACTATGCGCTTTGGTGAGTTAAGACGCAAGGTCGATGGCATCTCACCTAAAGTCCTGACACAGCGGTTGCGAATGCTAGAAGAAATTGGAATCATTCACCGTAGCTACGAATCTACGATTCCACCACAAGTTTCTTATGAATTGACTGAACGTGGGAAGGAGTTATCTCAGCCGCTTTACGACCTCTGTGATCTGGCTTCACGTTGGTATGGGGATGAGACAACGACATAAACACTTACCGATCACCCCTCAAGGCAATCTTCACCAGTGACTTAAGAAGTTTAACGTTCCGCTTCACCTGCCATAACAACCTCTCGAACTCAACTAATAACCTTGAAACGGTGGGTGTGCAAGCAGTTTGTTAAGCTCACGATTTGAGCACAACTTCTGATCTCATCATACAAATATGTAAGAATTCAACAGAACTCTTTTAGACTACTCCATCTGAAATCGCTCAAACAGTTGGGTAAAATCGCTCGGTTGTGCCTCGTAGTTCAGCATCTGTTCACTCAGGATGACCCATGTTTGAGCACTTCGAGTCCACAGGTTACCAACGGGCTTGAACCAGCTTGTATCATCCAATGTTCCAGGCTTAACGTTGGTAATTTTGGAGTTTCGAGCGGGCTGATGGAATAATCGTGTTCCACACTCCTGACAAAATAAGCAACTCACTTCGCGTCCGCTGTCGGAGACTCGCTTCCACTCTTTTGGCTTTCCTTGGAGAATTATAACTGCATCGCGGGGAACGGGCATTGACATACCAAAGGCACTGGAAGATTGCTTTTGGCATTCTTTACAGTGACAAGCATAAAGGGTTAAAGGTTCAGCCCGAATCTCGTATCGAATTTGTCCGCACTGACATCCTCCAGTGTAAGGAGCGGTCATACTTGATTGCCCTGAACTAATTGGTCGTATTTATTATCTGCGATCGACAGCGAACTGGAAGAGCTCAAAAGACAGCTTGATCAGCTTTAATGTCCCAAGGATCGCAGGCAGCAGGAAAACGCGTTATTCAAGAAGTAGCAACAGGCGTGTGTTCAAATCCTTGCTCTCTCGCTTGTTTAAATAAGCGTTCTGCTTCTACTGGATCAGGTGGAACATCTGCATAACCCCGAAGCACAATCGACCCTAGATTGTTCGATGCCACACCGTAGCCTTGGGCGGCTGATTGGTGATACCACCTTATTGCTTCTCCTAGATTTACGGGCATCCCTAGCCCCAAGTGAAACAGATTTGCGATCACACATTGAGCCTCAGCGTTTCCCGATTGCGCGATCGGTTCCAATAGTTGGAACGCCTCGGCATAGTTCTGAGCTTTAAACGCAGCTAACCCTAGGTCGAAATTTGATTGTTCCATTGCCAAAACTCAACTCACTACACTGAGGTTAAATCATTGCCTCACCATCCGTTCTATGGCATTCCAATCGTGTATGCGATCCCTTGGAGCTTCGCGAAGTGAATCGCGCTGTTTTCCCTGAGCGCTTCTGCAATCACCCCTCTATCCCTATTCGGCTTCTCACTCATTCCGATTCTATGGGGCTACAGCTTGCCCTTGCCAGGGTTTGAGATTCCGCTTTGGCAAGTGTTTCCGTTATGCGACTTGCACCATTCCAACCGCCCCGGATGCGCTCATAACTTCGGCAACTACCGCGCCTTCAAAGCAGACCCGTGGGCAAACCGCAATAAGTACAGTCATCTTTGGAAGCTCAGAATTAGTGCTTTGTATGCGATATCGAGGGCATAATCAAACCAACTTCCTCTTCCCCCATACATGATAGCTAAGGCTCAACTGCCACTCCTCTTAGCGCTATCACTTCAGAAATGGCGCAGGACAGATAATCAAGCGAAGGAATTATTTCACCCAATCGATAGACAAGTTTGTTGCGCAGTCAGTCGTATAACGTTCCCGACCAGCGGCGGCAGATTACCTTGAACTCAGCACCAGCGGCTTTCATCCGTCCGCTGCGTCGGGGTTGTTAGGTTGCGTCGCTGCAAATCGCTCTTTATTGCTCTGTTCCTACCAACCGTGTTTCAGAAACAGGCTGAGAACTGGCTCTTGCAGACATGAACCAAGCCATGCCAATGAGTGTCGAGTAGCCTCCAAACAAAAAGGCTGCATATCGCCCTGCTGTTTCAGGTTGCATATTGCTCATCAGTTCCGAAAAGCTAGCAAGAATTGGAATCTCGCCCAGCATCCCTGGCAAGGCAATACAGATTGCACCCTGTAACCAATCTTTCTGCTGAATCTTCCGCCACTTCATCACTCCCAGCGAAACAACGGCATAGAGGATGCCTGTGAAACCGACATTAAGCCAATACCCAGTAGCAGAACCCTCAAAGAAGGATGAACCAGTCAGGCGATAAACCGACGTTCCTGCTGCCCAGATGAGCAAGCCGAGTGCAATGAAACCAACTCTGTCTTTTGTACTCATGGTTTTGTCCTGCTTAATGGTGTTAACGTAATAGTCGTTACGTTAATCATTACTGTAATAGCTGTTACGTTAACTGTCAACCCATGAGCCGACCCACTGAACCCCAGAAGAAGCAAGAGCTTCTGGAGCAATGTCTAGCTGCTGCAATCGAGACAGGAGCTTTGGATTCGAGCATCAATACGATCGCCAAGAGGATAGGCACTAGCGGACGAATGCTCGTCTATCATTTTGGTTCTAAACAAGAATTGGAGCGACAACTCATTGGTCTGTTAGAGACTCGCTTGCGTGAAAAGCTATGGTCAGTTCAAAGCGTGTCGATTGCAGGAGCAGATGGTCTAGCAGAACCCTTACTCGAAATGTGGAGCCATTTGACTTCACCAGACATGCACGGTTTGCTGAAATTGACGATGGAGCTAAATCAACGTGCCATCCAAGGTAACTCGGAAACCCAACGGTTCATTGAGCAAGAGAGCCAAAAATGGGTAGACTTTCTATTTGATCTCACAAATGAGAAAACGACTGCTTTGTTGCTATTCCACTTATTTCAAGGCGCAATCTTAGACTTCTTAACTACGGGAAATGCACAACGTGGACACCAAACCATCGAGGCTTTCACGGAAACGCTGCGGTAGCTTCAACCTAAGCATCTACAGATAATCTTCCGGTTACTGTCTCACCGGGAACTCAAGCAGGCTAACGCTTGGTTCAGCGGTGAGCGAAGCGAATCCGCTGCAACCGCTTGTTATAAGTCGTCTATATTGATTATATCGACCTGATTTTCTGCTTCGATAGCCAGCACTGGCAACCCAAGACACTCTTTAAGCTCGCTCAATAGTTCATCATAAGTCTCAAGGACTTCATCGTTTGTATAAACGTCAATTTGGGACTGCACACTCCACGCTCCCAGTCAGAGATAGTGATCGATCGCAGAGCCAAAGAGAAGGCGTTATTCACGAAGTAATCAATGATGCGATCGTTCGGAGCTTATGTGGCGATTGGCTCTGCCTAGCTCCGAACGATCGCTGGGTGCATAGTGAAGTGTTCCAAATGCATCAACCTGCTATAAGTTCTAACTGTTCACCGCTGTCATCCGTATTGCGCGGAGCCGACTTCAGCACGCCTGCAACCAATGGCACGTTCAGATGTGCTTTGTTCTCCAAGATGTCTTCGACTGTAACGATTTGAATTTTGGGGATGTCGCGATCGAAGAGTTTGTACTGGTATAGTCCTGCGGATTTTGACTCCTTAATCATGGGCTGCGTAGGAGACTTGAGCGTGATAAAAATGCCCAAGTCCGCTTTTTCGCGGCTCATTGTGCCCGCTAAGTCACGAATATCTCTAGCGTCCACTTTGCCAGATTTGACTTGAAAAATGATGCTGCCGAACTCCTTATCAGTGACGGGGAAGAAGGCGCGACCGTCAACGCCTTGATCTGCTCCCTTCTTCTGATTGATTGCGGCACGATTCTTGGAATAGGTGAGAACTGCCCATTTCTCGAATTCTTTGCGCAGGCGATCGTCTTTCCTGTTGGCTAAAGCTTCAGCAGAGTTGATATCTCGCGGTACACCAGAAATAATCACATCATTCAAAACGGTGCTGCTATGGGTGTCTTCGAGTCGCTTCAAAATAAGGCTGATGCTCTGATAGGTGATGTCAATGCCAATCCATCTACGGTTCAGCTTTTGGGCAACGGCAACGGTAGTTCCACATCCGCAATAGGCATCCAGTACGGTGTCTCCCTCGTTGCTGCTGGCTTTGATGATGCGTTCTAGTAAAGCTTCTGGTTTCTGTGTCGGATACCCCAACCGCTCTTTAGCTTGAGAGTTGAGAGGTGGAATATCTGTCCATGTATCACCCAAACAAATACCTTCTTGCTCATCAAGGTAACGCTTTAACTGAGGAACGGTGCCTGGTTTTGTTTGAATAACTAAGCCAGATTCGTAAGCTTCTTGCATACGCTCTTTCGTCCAACGCCAAACCTTTGTTACTCCTAAAAACTCATAAATCAAGTTTGGGCGATCTGGATTAGGGCTAATTAAACTGTCAAGGCGATAAATTCGTCCAGAAGCATCCGTATAGCGATATTTACTAGCCGTTTTTGAACTCAAATTTTCTGGATCGTAAGCAGTATAAAGGCTATTTTTATTCCACGTATAGTTATCGCTTTTATGATACAAAAAATTACATCATGATTTTGTGGAAATCTTCTAGAGGCGTTACTTTTGCCTGTAACTCTTTGCCAAATGATCTCGCTCTTAAAGTCGCCACCTTGTGGGCAGAAAATGGAATCTAGAATCAGCTTGAGGTAATGGCTAGATGTTGGATCGCAGTGAAAATAAAAGCTACCTGTCGGCTTCAAAACGCGATGAATTTCAGCAATTCTGAGCGTCATGCTAACTAAATATGCCAACAGGCTCTCCCTTCTTAAAACCTTCTCCAATCCAACAAGGAGATCCATTGCTTGACTGGTGAACAGCCCCAGCGAATTTTCCATAATTTCAGAGAAACCCTTTTCTGCCAGGTCGTCCCAAATCCAAGTATCAATAAATGCCTGAGCCTGGGCAGCGTCTTCTTTGCCAACATTTGTATAAATCTGGTTGTAAGTTCGCTTTGAGTTGAATGGTGGGTCGATGTAGCAAAGATCTACAGATTCATCAGGAACAAATCGACGTAGATTGTCTAGATTGTCTCCGTAATACAAGTAGTTCTTTCTATTGTTGCTAAACCGACTCATGGCAGTACACACCGTCAAATCTTTAGTATAAGATTTGACACTTAGTAGCTGAAAAATATCAGTATGATCGCTGAACTATTTTTTCCACTCTGGGCCTTGCTAGCTTAAAAATTGAGTCATGAAATTGCTCGATTTAGCCTCTAGAATTAACGCCATCTATTGCACCCTTTAGCCGATTGAATAGCCGCCCTGCCCAGCTCCGCTTGTTCGGCGGGATTGTTCTAAGAATGGATGAAATTGCGTCCTCAAGGTTTGTCTTAGACGTTGGATTGCTTTCGTCGTCCAGAATTGCTTGAACAGCCTCTAGTTTGTCTTGGGGAATATATAAGGTTTTCCCTTGCCCTGTTTTCGGTCTTGGCATTTGTCTTAGAAAAACAATCGGTGTGCTAAAAACTCTAGCAGGTTTGTCTTAGATAAACCGATTATTAACAGTTTGAGGCAGAAACATTAACTTACGACTGTAGATTAAAATCTATTGCCGCTTTTATTAATAAGCATCCCTTGTCATTCGCTTATTGAGAATGTAGTTTAGTCCAAGTTTTGCTGGGCTAGTATTCTTTAACGAGAAATCAATGGTTTCAGACCCCTAATTGAGTTGTTTAGGCTTGAACTTCTGCGGATTGAGCAGGGTTATTGTGGGGTAGTCCAAAGTTGAAACGTTGCAGGGTGAGGGTTCTAGCTATTCTCAATAAGATGTTTTTAGTCCAGGACTAAATTTGGATTACATCTCTAAACGGTGATGATGGGCGAGGACTGCGATCGCACTCATCACCCCATTTGAATTTCTTATGGTTGATTGACAATTTGCAGTGAGGGGAATCCATTTTCAACCAGCGCCCGATCGAGTAAACTTAACTCTTCCGGCGTGAAATCTTGCCCTACTTCTGCCAATGCCAGTCGGATCACTTTTACGGTAGCAACAAACCGTTCGTACGATCGAATGCCAAACAGCACAAACCCCAAACTGGTATATCCCATGTTTGCGGCTCCTGAAACTGTTCCCACTTGCTGAACTTTCAGCAGCAGTGAGGAATTGATCAACACGCTTGCCAACCCAGCCCAATTCTCAACGGGTAGGGGAGGATTTTTAAGGGAATCTAACTCTTGAGTTAGCGTTGCAATTTGCGTTTGATAATCAGTTATTTCAGCATTGCTCTGAACAATCGCAGCAGCAATTTGCGCTTTATAATCGGCCATCTCAACATTGCTCTGAGCCTTAGCATTAGCAATCGCAGCTTCTACCGCTTGCTGCTGCCTACTTGCAATATCAGCTTTCTCGGCTTCAAATGCTTGTTGTTTTGCTTCCCACCATTGCTGCAAAGCCGTCTGAATAGGAGATGCAAGCTTGGGATTGTTCGCGATCGCGTCTGCTACTGCACCAAAGTTTGCACCATCAACCAACACATTGCCCAGATCGATAATTTCAATCATTTTTTATCCCACTACTGAAACTCTAACGTTGCCTACAAACGCCAGTGCCGTTGTCGTGTGGCGGTTATATGCCACGACGGTCACAGTGTTGGCTGCTGAAACATACCCGTAAACATCAATGTTTGTGTTTGGCGTGGCAGAACTAGGATTAACATTCACCTGATCACCGACCGCTGCCCCAGTCACTGTGACAGTAATAGTCGTACTAGATTGAGGGTTGATCGAAACGGTATCAAGAGCCGCAGAAACAGCCAGCAGCGTTCGGCTAATCGTTGAACCGCCACCAATCTTGAGCGTTCCAGCAATAGAGAGATTGCCCGCACCCGGATCACTTACTGCTGTACTTGAGGAACTAACCGCCAATCCACCAAACACCTGCAATGCAGCGCCTGGCGTATTGGTATTGATGCCGACAAAACTTGCTCCAGCGAACGCCAATCGCGAAACCCAAGAACTAGAGGGGATTGCTGTTGGCGTTGTACCATCAAAGCCCGCCCAACTATCGAGGCTCAGAACCGCACTACCACTTGCAGGACGACTCAAAAACGTTCTGAACGACTTAACAAGTCCATTGTCCGATGAATCGCCGTTATAGCCCAGGAAAAAGCCGAGTGTGCCTGTCGCATCTGCCGCGTTGTAGCTTATTGCTGACCTTAGCTTTTTGAACGATCCATCGATATGGATAGACGCAACAATGCCGTTCAAGGTATCCCGCCATTGTTGAATATCCGAAACGCTTGCACTTGCTGTGATGGTTGCCGTCACTCCGAAAATTCCTGCGCCCGCTCGGAGTTCTTTTGCAGCAGAAATACCGCCCTGAGTGATGATCGCACCCACTCCCAAACTGCCTGATGCAGTCGCAGCCGAAACCGTGAGGTTTGTATTGGTTGTGACTCCAGTCGAGCCAAGTGACAGCGTTCTTAATCCGTTGAACTGAGAGACTAGAAACGCCGTTGTATCGGTGGTGTTAGCACCATTCAGGGTGGTGAATCTTCCTGTACTCGCCGTAGTCGCACCGATCGCACCTGGTGATGCCCAATTGATAAACGAGTTGTCAAGCTGACCATTGCCATTCGTAGCAGCAATTTTATCGGCGTCAGCACTGCCAGTACTGATCGCGATCGTAGCAACGCGTTGAATCAGACCATTGACGATCGTGAGAAAATTCATAGTCCAATCGGTGCAAGGATGCTGATATCAAGGTCAGTCGTAGACAATGCTTTACCCACACGCAAAACATACTGCCCGCTCGTGTCTGGAGCCGTAGAAGTCAAGCGTCCTGCGGTTGCTGCACTGAGGAAATAAACTGCGCCAAACGTTAGGCCACCCGTTTGCCCTGTGATGGCATCCCACTGGCCAGTCGTGGCCGTCAGCACCCCATCGGTTTGAATATTTCCAGCCGTCGCATTGGCAATGCTGGCATCACGCACTAGGCCGATCGCTTCGGTCGTTCCTGACGCATTGGCTCTCGCGAGTGAAAAGCTACCCGATGCGCTGATGTAAACCGGAGTGCCAATGGGAGCAGCACCGCCACTCGTATTGGTGAGTGAGACCACATCCACTTCACTCACCGATGCGTTGAGCGTGTCACCCGCTGGAAGCTGTTGAACCTGTCCATTAATGATTACAAGGGGTCTGCGAGCTGCCATGAGTTATAAGAGGGTAGAGGAATAAGGATCGATTGAGAGCTTTTGAGCGCTAATTGCCATGCCCACAGGCACAACAAGTAGCCCTGTCTCGGTAGGAGCAATCGTGGTTAAATGTCCTGCAATGTCAGGACTGAGATAATAGAAACTGCCGACACTCAGCGATGGAGCACCGGTGATCGGTGTCCAATCGGCTCGCTCGACCACATCACTGCTGACATATCTGGTGCTGAAGGTTGCCCCAGCATCCGCGATCGCAAGCCCACATAATCGGCTTGTGGCCTGTGAGTTTGCTTGAGCGAGGGCTAGATGTCCATTGAGTTTTAAGTAGAGCGGCTGGCCAATCAGAATGGCAGCATCACTCTCGGCTGATTGGGCATCTTCTAACGCATCAGATAAGCCCGCAATCTCATCGATTGCAGGATAGGCCAGCGTTTTGCGGCTGCCGACTTGCTTAATGAATCCTTGAGGCATAGGGCTTCCCGTCGAATCTAATCGACAGTTCCCACCTTAATTGGGCATCCCATCGACCCACGCTTTCGAGCCGTTGAGGGTGACGATCGCGGCAGATCCCGCTTTGAGGTTGCCGCTCGTGACGCTCTGACATGGCACAACCCCGCCGCCATCCAACTGCACCATTGTTGCGCCTTGTTCGGCATTGCCGCCCAAAATTCGTCCCGTGAGCTGTTGCTGGGCATCGTCGCTCTCTTGCTGCGATCGCTGCTTTTTGGCGTAGTCCAAGCGGTTCATGGCTTGCTGTTCACGAATCAGTTGCAGTGGGTTAGGCATAATTATGGATGGTAGGACGATGACAAAACTCGTGTTTGCTCTGGGTCGGTCCCTGGCTTGAGCGGATACACCACTTCAGAAAATGTGCGCTTCGGTTTGACGCCATTCTGCCCGCTCTCGAAAACATTCTCTGGGGTTTGCTCTGGGTCCGTTTCACCAAACTCCACCTCTTCGATCGCAATGGGTTGGCTGCTCTTAAATTTGGCATCCAGCACACCCGCGACACTGGCAAAATTAAAATTGTCGCCTTCAGATTCAGCGTCAGAACTGCTTAACAAAGGAATTCGATAAAGCTTCTCGCCAATCCAGTTGGCTGTTTTCGGGTTGAAAAAACCATACGAGAAACTGATAAAAATCGAGGAATCTAAATTGGGTCGTGAGTCGAGCCGCAGATCCGCAGCAGACTTATTAAACAAATAAATACCGCTATCGTTATAAACAGCATCGTTTGATTGGGATGTGACATTGCGGCGAAAACCATAAGACTGAGAAAGGTCTGAATTGACTAAATAAGCGCCCGACTCCTGAACGTTGAAGGTGTATCGGTCCCCAGTATTATCAGAAACCGTCGACAATATTTCTGCCCGCTCTGGTAGCACATAGGTCTTCCCACTGGCTTCAATCTGTTCGCGTTTCGGTTCGATTCTGCGTTTTATGTTGTATTCTTCACTCTGTAATTGTTCTCGATACCAGTAACCATGCAAACCCGTTCTATTCGTGATTGCAATGTTTGAAATGATTGGCTCTGAAGTCTCTAACTCATTGCTATTCGTGGTCCACATCCCAAACCCTAGATTTCTCACGTTCGGTGAGGTTCGGCTTGGTGTATACCCTGATTCATACGCTGTGTAGAAGAGCGATCGCAAGTCAGCATTTGGGTGCAGCTCTTTCAGTGTCCAGCCGCCGCTGTTGGTCTTCACCACGCAGTCGACCACCATTTCATCTTTCAGGACTAACCAAGAAGCAATCCAGCGATCGCCACCCAAATTATTAATCGTGGCCTTGTCAATCTCCAGATCTAGAGAAGGGTTCAGT
>NZ_JCACCM010000111.1:0-21447 GCF_059501405.1 Myxacorys sp. | reverse complement strand
TTTTTATGAAACCCTTTCCTACTGCCTTTCGGCAAGCTTTTGTCCTGTACTTAGAGCACAGGCATCGTCGATTGAGCAGTTAATGAGGTATGAGGGGGCGGGGGCAGCAAGTTATTTTGGGGTGTTTGGCACCTGTATTGATCATCTAGATTTTGTTTGGACGGGGCGATCAAAACGCCCACCGGGAGATCCGGTGAATGCCATGTTGAGCTTTGGCTATCAGGTGGTGTGGAATCATTTACTGAGTTTGATTGAGTTGCAGGGGTTAGACCCCTATGAGGCGTGCTTGCATCAGGGAAGTGAGCGTCATCCAGCGTTGGCTTCAGATTTGATTGAGGTGTTTCGAGCACCGATCGTGGATTCGCTCGTGCTGTATTTAGTGAATCGGCGGATGGTGGATGCAACAGATGATTTTGACTTTCCAGCGAATGGAGGGTGCTATTTAAATGAGTCAGGGCGCAAGAAACTGTTGACGGCGTTGATTGGGCGGATGGAAGAGCGGGTGCAGACGGCAACCGGAGTCGTGGCTCCGCGATGGGATGTGTTAAATCGGCAGGTAAAGGTGTTTCGACAGTTCATTACTCAGGTGTCGCCCGGGTATGAGCCGTACCGGATTCGGTAGGAGGAGGCATAATGTTACTGTACGTGGTGGCCTATGATATTCCTTGCCAAAAGCGGCGGACAAAGGTGGCAAATGTGCTATCTGCTTATGGGCAACGGGTGCAATACAGTGTGTTTGAGTGTGTGTTGTCGCGGCAGCAGTTTCGTGAGCTGCGGGCGCGGTTGCAGCACGTGGTGAAGTTGCCAGAGGATAGTGTGCGGATGTATCCACTATCGAGACACACGGTGGAGCAGGTTGAAGTTTGGGGCGGGGTGCCGTTGACAGAGCGGCAGGGATCGATCGTGGTTTAAGGGTGCGAGGCTGGGGACAATCCTGCTGACGTGCGATTGCTTGGTTCTGAGCCTCGATGCGTTGTTGCTAGGGTGCTTTAGCTGTTTTGACAAGGAGGAATTCGGTGGTTGTGCTCTCGATTGGGGCTAAGGCTCGCAGATGTAGGCTGGACGCTTTGTGAGGTTTAGCTTTAAGCTATGAAGGGTCCCCACTCGCTGGGGAAACCAATTGAATGGAAACTCTACAATAGCTCCTGTGATCCTTGGTTGATCTTCTTCTTGTCCCCACTCGCTGGGGAAACCAATTGAATGGAAACGTCGTCAGGTTGCCACCAACCCAAATCACCCATGTCGGCGATCA
This sequence comes from Myxacorys sp., assembly GCF_059501405.1. NCBI lineage: Bacteria > Bacillati > Cyanobacteriota > Cyanophyceae > Leptolyngbyales > Leptolyngbyaceae > Myxacorys > Myxacorys sp. The sequence continues at coordinate 20,195 of NZ_JCACCM010000111.1, read as the reverse complement.
GTTCATAGTCCCCACTCGCTGGGGAAACCAATTGAATGGAAACCTATTGTCAGCGCTCGCAGACACGTAATAGATTAAGTCCCCACTCGCTGGGGAAACCAATTGAATGGAAACTTAACTCGCTGGATTTCGTTTTCAGTGTCAATGACGCGTCCCCACTCGCTGGGGAAACCAATTGAATGGAAACTGGGGATGCGCTCGCGAATGTGATATTCCATCGAGCTAAGTCCCCACTCGCTGGGGAAACCAATTGAATGGAAACTAGCGAAATGAAGAGAGGAAGTTGGTTGAATCGCATAAGTCCCCACTCGCTGGGGAAACCAATTGAATGGAAACAGTTCCTTCCTATGAATCGAATTGTTCACAACTGGTGGTCCCCACTCGCTGGGGAAACCAATTGAATGGAAACTCTGTCTCTAGTAATCGTTCAATTTCAGGTATTATGTCCCCACTCGCTGGGGAAACCAATTGAATGGAAACCCCATCAGGTTGATCAGGTTATTGATCAGCGGGTCGATCTCGTCCCCACTCGCTGGGGAAACCAATTGAATAGACCTCTTGCAGATTAGTTTCCTGTATAGGTTGCCAAGGCTAGCAAACTGAGAAAAATCAGGACATAGCAATTGAAAAGCGTCCTGATAATGAACTACACAATAGCGCAAACTCTCTCACCTCAACACTTCAAGCGCCGCTTTGGGGTTCGACCCAACACATTTAAGCAGATGGTAAATACCCTCAAGCCAGTTTGGAGACCTGTTCCTAAACCTGGAGCTAAGCCAAAGTTAGGCATTGAGGATCGCGTACTCGTCGCTTTAGAGTATTGGCGGGAGTATCGCACCTACTTCCATATCGGCAGCAGTTGGGGAGTCAGCGAAGCGAGCGTCTGTCGCATTGTCCATTGGGTCGAGGATCACTTGATGGGTTCTGGTCGGTTTCGCTTGCCAGGCAAGAAGCAGCTTGTGCGGGGCTTTGGCAACCCAGAGGTGGTCGTGGTGGATGTCACTGAAACACCGATTGAGCGCCCGAAACGCCATCAACGGAGTTTCTATTCAGGTAAGAAGAAACGACATACGCTCAAATGCCAACTGGTAATTGAACAAGCAACTGGCAAAATTATTTGCACCTTCTTTGGCAAGGGACGACGACATGATTTCAAGTTGTTTCAAGCTTCCGGTGTTCACTTTCATCCCCAGACGACCAGTTTGCAGGACAAGGGCTATCAAGGGATGCAGAAACTGCACCTCAACAGTCGCTTACCAACGAAGAAACCTAGAGGTGGGCAACTCGCTGCCGAAGACAGAGCTTACAATCGCACACTTGCCCGTGAGCGCGTGGTGATTGAGCAGGTCAATCGCTGCTTGAAGATCTTCAGGATCTTAGCTGAACGGTATCGCAATCGGCGGCGACGCTTTGGTTTGCGCTGTAATCTCATTGCTGCTTTGTACAACTATGAGCAATCCCAATCCGCTTAATTCGGGTTAATGTGCAAGAGGTCTAATGGAAACCCTTTGGCAACCGGAAATTAGGGATGCACGGGTTCCTTAAGTCCCCACTCGCTGGGGGAACCAATTGAATGGAAACCTACGATCGCAAGCCTCACCCTATAACCGCGCCTTATATGTCCCCACTCGCTGGGGAAACCAATTGAATGGAAACCAGATGTTGCGGATTTGGTGCGACTCGGTGAATTGACTGGTCCCCACTCGCTGGGGAAACCAATTGAATGGAAACTCGTTCTTGAATTCGCGTTTTATGAATGCTGCATTTTCTGTCCCCACTCGCTGGGGAAACCAATTGAATGGAAACCAAAATCGGGAACGGCAACACCCCATGCGTCTTCTGTGCGTCCCCACTCGCTGGGGAAACCAATTGAATGGAAACAATTTCCACGCTTTTTACGTCAGGATAGAAATCTCTGGTTCCCACTCGCTGGGGAAACCAATTGAATGGAAACCAAATATCCAGAAGACGCGATCGTGGCAAAAGAATCGTAGTCCCCACTCGCTGGGGAAACCAATTGAATGGAAACACACTTTTCGATTAGTCCATGAAGCGAGCTTGCGAGCGGAGTCCCCACTCGCTGGGGAAACCAATTGAATGGAAACAATTCAGCTTTAGTAAGCGGACGCGGAATTTCTTCAAGGTCCCCACTCGCTGGGGAAACCAATTGAATGGAAACTCTCTACCTTTGTAAGTGTCAAAAGCCTCTTGATTGAGTCCCCACTCGCTGGGGAAACCAATTGAATGGAAACTGTTTCATGATAGTGCGGCCATCCCCTAGATCGATGGTAGTCCCCACTCGCTGGGGAAACCAATTGAATGGAAACGCTTTAATCTTTGCTTGATGATAGGTAATAGCTCCGGTCCCCACTCGCTGGGGAAACCAATTGAATGGAAACCCTGTGCCCCATGATTTGTGGCTCTCCCCGCTCTTCGTCCCCACTCGCTGGGGAAACCAATTGAATGGAAACTCAACGTAGCGGTTAACTTCTATCTGCATTGCGTATTCCGTCCCCACTCGCTGGGGAAACCAATTGAATGGAAACAAGTTTAGCGATCGCGCTATCCAATTTCCTGATTTCAGGTCCCCACTCGCTGGGGAAACCAATTGAATGGAAACTCTTCATCTATTGAACCACTGTTCGCACTCTTCGAGTTGAGTCCCCACTCGCTGGGGAAACCAATTGAATGGAAACAGGAATAACGCTCATACCGTCTTCGATCCAATTTGGAGTCCCCACTCGCTGGGGAAACCAATTGAATGGAAACGGGAGTTATGGTGTGAACAACGCTGTCGTCTGGTTTGGTCCCCACTCGCTGGGGAAACCAATTGAATGGAAACCGTTCGCGATCGTGGTCAATGGAGTTTCAGCAGGAGCGTCCCCACTCGCTGGGGAAACCAATTGAATGGAAACCTACGGCAAATTTGTGATCAACGGCAAGAACATTTTTGTCCCCACTCGCTGGGGAAACCAATTGAATGGAAACCTTCTAAGGTGGTGCGCATTTGCTCGAACGCGGTTTCGTCCCCACTCGCTGGGGAAACCAATTGAATGGAAACGAATGAGGTTCCAAACCTCGTTGAACTTTACATCCCGTCCCCACTCGCTGGGGAAACCAATTGAATGGAAACCGTTGCGACAAATATGACTTTCCCTGCGGGAAGCGCAGAAATGTCCCCACTCGCTGGGGAAACCAATTGAATGGAAACCTGGGAACGGGGATTAGACCCAGTGACGCGCCAGAAGGTCCCCACTCGCTGGGGAAACCAATTGAATGGAAACCCGTTCTTCGCTGGGATGTTGTGATGGAAGAACCAGAGTCCCCACTCGCTGGGGAAACCAATTGAATGGAAACTATTTACTCTCTGTGAATGTTACTGTGTATTCGTGTGCTGTCCCCACTCGCTGGGGAAACCAATTGAATGGAAACTCGCCAAATGCACCGGATCGCTTTTTGAATTATTTCAAGTCCCCACTCGCTGGGGAAACCAATTGAATGGAAACAAAAGAGTCTTCCATGTCAGTGTCGCGCCAGATTCATGTCCCCACTCGCTGGGGAAACCAATTGAATGGAAACTTCGAGAATGCTGCTCGCAATGATAAAGGTTGTCTTCTGTGTCCCCACTCGCTGGGGAAACCAATTGAATGGAAACTCCATACGGACGGCAGCTTCACCGTCGAGGCGATCGATGTGGTCCCCACTCGCTGGGGAAACCAATTGAATGGAAACTTATTCTCCCATTTTAGGGAAATTACATTTTATATAAGTCCCCACTCGCTAGGGAAACCAATTGAATGGAAACCTCTTAACGGTTGATCCAAAGACATGATCTCTTGAGTCCCCACTCGCTGGGGAAACCAATTGAATGGAAACCAGTTGCAAACCTTTCTGATTCTTCAAGGGAAGCATTAGTCCCCACTCGCTGGGGAAACCAATTGAATAGAAACCTAGTGCTGCAATTCTATTGTTGCGATCGCTGATCACGGTCCCCACTCGCTGGGGAAACCAATTGAATGGAAACTAGAGAGAAAATTATCCTCTGTAGCCTTGCGATCGCTGTCCCCACTCGCTGGGGAAACCAATTGAATGGAAACGCGTGCTTCCACGCCTTAGCGCAGTCGATCAGTCGCCAAGTCCCCACTCGCTGGGGAAACCAATTGAATGGAAACGACTAGTGCTGCTATAGCGGAAAAGCACACCGTTTGTCCCCACTCGCTGGGGAAACCAATTGAATGGAAACCATTTGGTCGTAGTAGCTATCGGAATCTTCGGACTGTTGAGTCCCCACTCGCTGGGGAAACCACTTGAATGGAAACTCTCAGTCCAGACGCTCTACAAGCTGGTTGACGATCACAATCTTCCCCGAGTCCCCACTCGCTGGGGAAACCAATTGAATGGAAACTCGAGCCGTCAGCATATCGCTAAACTCATTGCCTTGGGGTCCCCACTCGCTGGGGAAACCAATTGAATGGAAACTGCAAGTGATTTTGAGACTTGGCTTGCCCCTGTTGTTGTCGCCACTCGCTGGGGAAACCAATTGAATGGAAACTCGTTGGATGAAACAACAACCCGGCAGATATTCTCTGCTGCTAGTCCCCACTCGCTGGGGAAACCAATTGAATGGAAACTCCATCGACTAGCAGTGTAGAAGCTTGTTGATGAAGTTCACATCCCCCTGCCCCCTCAAAGCTGACCAGAAGTTGTTCAAATTCAGCCACATTTAGCCCAGTCAAGCTTTGCAATACTCGTGGCTTGCTTTGAACTTTTGTGTATGACAGCATCTTCTCCGGGGTCCTTCCTCGAATTCCGATGACGCTCAATCTAATCCAATTCCGATAGAGTCTAAAGAAGTGCGATCGCGAATTAGAAATTCCTCGATCGTCAATCACAGACTTTACTTCAATTCGGCAAATTTGGCTCAAGCAATCCGATTACAAAGCGTGAATACCGGTATTCACGCTTTTGAATTTGGGGAAAAATGAAGTGCGAATACTGGTATTCACGCTTCTAGATTTGAAGTAGCTAAAGAAAGTACTCAAACCTTGTGATTTACCAGTATTATCATTTCATCGACTTTTGAGAGAGCCTTTTGAGATCATTTGCCCTCTAAGTCAGCTACAAAAATCATCGGATCTATCCCAGCAACAAAACGACAAACGTTCAGAATTCACGTTCCTTCAATACTGCTATGCCTGCTCTATCGACCTCTAAAAAGAAAGCCAAAACCTCAGCCAAATCTTCCACTGCTCAACCCGTCATCCAGCCTCTTTTGGTTTCAATTCTGAATCAAAAAGGCGGAGTCGGAAAAACCACGATCGCCGTCAATCTCTCTTATGCCCTAGCACAACGTGGTATCGAAACCATTCTGATCGATGGCGACCCAAACCGCAGCACGCTAGTGGGAGCGCGATCGATTGTTTACAGCGAAAGTGTTCCGCTGCGGGTTATGAGCGAAACCGCCTCAGTCGGACAAACCGGAAACTGCCGCCACTTTTTCGTAGATACCAAAGCTCGACCCGAACCACTTGACCTCGAAGAAATTGTGCAGCGCTCGACATTAATTCTGATTCCCAGTTCAACCAAGCAAGATGAACTGCGCGTCACAGGTTCCACAGTAAAACTCTTAGATTCTGTTGGCAGTCAAAAGCATCGAGTCGTTCTCAATCGGGTCCATCCAAACAACCGAGAAGAAACCCTGACCACCTTCAAAGCGGGATTAAGAGCACAAGGCATCCCCGTTTTTGAAGCCGTAATCCGCGATTATGCTGCTTATGATGAAGCCTTTGGTCGAGGAGTCTCGATCGGACAACTGCGGGGTAAGACAGTCGAAAAAGCATGGTCAGATATTCAGCAATTACTTGAGGAGATTCTCAATGGCTAATCGGCTTGCAGCAGCTTTACAAAATATCGGGTCCATGATGCCCACCGCAGATCTTGATAACCTACCTGCGCCAAAGACCCAGGAAAACGGGAGTGCAGCCGTCGTTCGATTACGCTTATCAGATATTGAAATTAGCGATCGAGTCCGACAGTCCCATGATGAAGTATTAGTCCGTTCTTTTTTAGAAACATTTCGCTCCTCTGGATTTCGAGGGGTTCTCTGGGTACGCTCTACAGTGTCAGGAAAATATAAGCTGATTGCAGGCGGAACTCGCTATCTGGCGTGTCAACAAGCAAAGATTGAATGGGTAGACGCACTCGTTTTTGAGGTTGATGCGGCTGAAGCGCTTGATCTTGAGCTTGAAGAAAACCTGAAGCGACGGGACTTTAACGATTTGGAAACCGTTCACGGTATTCTCCGATCGCTAGAGCTTGAATTATCGCTGTCCCGTGAGCAAGTCATCGCCCTCTTTAGCTGGAACTCCCGTAATCGTCAGCCCGACGGAACGCACCGCCCTCCCCGCAAAGATAGCCTCCTAGCAACGATCCCCCTCGAACAGCTTGAAGCCTATTGGGCAATTGTCGAGCGTAAATTTGAACGACTCGGACGCTATGCGCCTGAAGGATTTCGGGTCAACTTCTTGCCGCTGCTCAATCTTCCGCAGTCCATTCAAACTGCGATTATGCAAGGACAGTTAGAAGGATCAAAAGCGCGTCTGCTAGCTCGAATCACAGACGAGGAAGCACGCGAGGCGTTACTAGAGCAAGCGATCGCAGGAGGTTGGTCCCGTGATCAAATCACAGAAGCGGTTAAGACTTGGCGTGAAGAACAGAGTCCAGAATCCGCTGATCAAGCTGAGCCGTTCTCGAACCGTGTTAAATCCGTGATGCAGCGTCTTTCTAAAGCATCTTTAACCGGGCGATCGCGCACGAAAGCGGAACGATTGCTCAAGGAGTTAGAGGCCTTGCTGGATGCTTAGGATCGTGGATTAAAATCTCTGAGACTAGCTACTATGTCCTAATACCGAATGCGGTTGATACGGTTCCTCTAATTGTTTGCACTCCTCTTCGCTTAGCTCGATCTTCAGAGCGGGCAACGCATCTTCCAAATGCTTCATCTTGCTTGCTCCGATGATTGGAGCCGTTACACCGGGTTGTTGCAGCAACCACGCCAAGGCAATTGGGGCTGGAGCAAAGCCGTGCTGTTGAGCTAGATCAATGACACGACCGACGACTTGAAAATCTGAGTCTTGATAATACAGCTGATGAGCAAAGTCATCCGGGGCGCATCTATCGGTTCGGGGAGGGATTTGAGGGATTAGCGAGAATAGAGGAAGCGGACAAAAAAGGGCAAACCCCAACAGGTCTGCCCCTCAATAACAAAAACTACCTCTATGATAGCAACCGATGAAACGGTCACTCCAATGACCCTGGAGTGGCAGCAAATGCGGAAGACATTCCATCAAAGTACAACGCTTGCTGCTCTGGTGTTGGCAGGCTGGCAGATGGGCATGTGGCTGGCGCGTGCCTTTGTGGAGTACGAATTGAACCAACGAGCGCAGCAGCCTGAGCAATGGGGACACTGCTGTGAGTGTGGAACTCGGTTGCACAGTAAAGGCTATGCCAGTCGCCGGATGCTGACGCTGGTGGGATGGGTGGAATGGCGACGGCGCGTGGGACGGTGTCCCAATCGCTGTGGTGGTTCTCAAGTGGTGCCATTGGATGAGGAACTTGGGCTCGCACCTTACCAACAGACCTCGATGGAGTTGATGCGACTGGGGTGTTTGCTAGCGGTGTTTCTGCCGTTTGGATTGGCGGTGCACCTGCTGGAGCAACTAAGTGGGGTGAGTGTCAGCGATGCTGCCGTGTGGCAGTGGGTGCAACACTTTGGTGGCCAGCAGATGGCTCAGGTGCAGGTCGAGGTGAACGACTGGCAGCAGGGGAGCAAGCCGCAAGTGGAGGTGATGGATGAGGACGTTGCGACGCTGCCACTGTTAATTGGCGCTGATGGGGTGACGGTTCCGTTTCGTCCGCATCCCAAGAGCAACAAAGGTAAGATCATCTATCAGGAAATTAAGGTGGCACTGTTGACTCGCTTGGGAAATCGCCTCAAGCGCACAGGAGAGCAGGTAACTCAATTGGTGCAGCGCCGATTGGTGGCAGTCAGAGGCACGGTTAATGACCTGCAACCGCTGCTTGAGGTAGAAGCTCACCGACAGGAACTCACTAAGGCCAAGCAGGTGGTGTGGATTAGCGATGGTGCTCGGGGCTTCTGGCGATTGTTTGAGCGCTGCTTTGCCGCAATCGCCATTGGCATTTTGGATTTTTATCATGCTACTGAACATCTCTATGCAGCAGCAGAGGCCTATGGCAGTACGGTGAAAAACCGTACTCCACAGCAATGGGTTATCCGCTTGCGGCATCAGTTGCGTCATGGCTATGTGCATCACATCCTCAATGAATTCGCCGCACTGTTACGCTATGCATCTACTCCAGACGCTGCCAAGCCAAAACTGCGGCAAGTACGAAACTATTTGAAAATTCATCAGCAACACTTGCAGTACCGACAGTTCAAGAAGCTGGGACTGCCGATTGGTTCTGGCATGGTGGAGAGCGCCTGTAAGTGGTTAATCACCCAGCGGTTTAAGGGAGCTGGAATGCGCTGGAGTGAACCTGGCTTTGACCATCTTCTCCATCTCCGTGTCGCTTGGGTCAACCAGCGCTTTGATGAGTTGTTCGCTGATCATCCGCTATCGCCTACCTTGTACTCCCCGAACCAATAGATGCGCCCAGTCATCCGTCTTCGCGCGCGTCGTGTCTCCTTTCGTTTCTTTTTGCCGATTCCCAGCTAAAAATCCGCGCGCTAAAGGCCTCTAGGGAATCACTCCAATTCCTTCAGATCGACACATTGGCAACATTTCTCGCTCTTCTTTGCGATACATCAGGGTGTAGTGATTTTTCATCGACACAAAGCGCCTCCGCCGCAAATCTGCTACATGTTCCAGAACATCAGGGATTCGCTTCGTAAACCAAACTTACTTGGGCGAGGGTAATGGATTCGATAGGGTATCGACGCGCTCGCTGACTCCCCGTAATTGGTTGTTTAACTCTCTTTGCCGCTGAATCAGCCGCTCAAACTCGGCTCTCGTAGCAAACTCGCTTCGGTTCAGACGAATGGATTGATCCACTTGCTGCAGACACGCATCGAGTCCTGCCGCAAATTCATTGCGCGACATGGGACGCTCACCGCGATACGTTTGGTCTGGATAGCCAGAAAGACAGCCAGATCGAGGGTTTGTCTCAACGGGAGCAGACGTTTGTGCGATCGCTTTCGTGCCCAAAAGAAGCAGGGTTGCAAGCAGGGAGGTCGTTAGGGTGGGGTACCAGGATTTCATAAATGAAGAGGATGGAAACGAATGGAGTGAATCAACATATTCCTATGTCTTTATACTACTGATGACTTCCTCAAAAAAGCAGCTCCATAGAAAGACACGAAGAAATCTGAAGCGGAAGCAGGGTAGACGATCGATGAATGCTACCCGTTTCTTATTGTTCAGCATCCTCAATTTTTAGCTCTTGCGCGGCAGTTTCTAATTCCATTTCTAACTGCTCGATCGTCGGCTGATCCTGCTCACTCCGCAACAAGTCATCCACGGCAGACACATAAAAATTGATCTTGCCACTAAGTTCTGGCTCGAATTCCACCACTTTTAAGTCAATGACAACAAAGCAATGCAGCCGAAAATGGTAGAGAAGCAAGTTGATTCTGAATTCTTTGCCACTGACTTGTAGCGGGTATTGGCTACCGACAAAAGCAAAGCTGACTCCTAGCTCCAGCAAGAAATCTCGAACGTGGTTGACTAAAGCATTTTCAAGCTCTTGTTCCTGATCCGCATCGCCAAGCTGAGAAAATCAAAATTTGGTAGTCCTATTTTGGAAAGGATGAAGAATAATCAGGTATGGCTATCAGCTTTGTAGAATTAGCCTCCTCGTTTTGGTCCATTTTTCTCTATCCTTTCCGAAATGGCACTACCTAGCGTCTTTCTCAAATCTCCGGAACAGATAATGGCGGTGGGCATGATTATGGGCTTGTGCTTAATTGTTTACAACCTGGGGCAACGGCAACTTTGCCACGCTTTGAAACAAGCCAACCAAACGCTTCCCAATCAGTTGGGACAAGGCACACAATCTCCAACTTTACGGTGGGTCTTTCAGTGTTTTATAACTGTTCACTACATTCTGCTGGGTGGCGTTAAACGGCTCGCCAATCTAACGGATGATCGCAGTCGAACCCTCGACTTTTTTAGCTCTACCTGTCGGCGATATTACATATTGTGTTGAAGCAGCATTAATCTTGTGCTAGTTGGAAGTGCACAATATGGGCTTAATCCTATCACTTTTTGCAACACAACCCAGGAGGTCACGGTCACGGGTGGGTGGGGATCAGCAGCACAATGACCGTCTGCTTCAACACAGGTGTAGTTGGACTCAGCCATTAGGTTATCAGGTGAACTTGGAGCTTATTTCTATGTAGCCTCCGAATCGATGGAGCTATTTTTAGCGGTTGTTGATGTTCAAGATAGAACCTTTCAATCAACCGTTCTCCCCTGATTCCTGGGCCGAAGTGCCTGTTGTTTTGTAGAATGCCGCTTCCGCCGCCGCCTGGTCTGCCGCTTTCGTATAGCGTCGAAAACTTTGCACCGAGCGGTGGCGAGTTAGCGTCATCACATGATAGGGATTCATCCCCTTCAGCACCAGATTGGTGGCAAACGTGTGGCGACAGCGGTGAGCATGAAACTGGATGCCCGTCTTCTGGGCGATCGCATCCACGACCTTGCGAATGCCCTCATAACTCAGTCGTTGTCCCACATTGCGGCGAGAATGAGACACAAATAATGGGCTGATCGATTGCACCTCATCTCCTTGGTCTCGTCGCCAAGACAAATAAGCCTCCACCCGTTGAATCGCCTCTTGCGTTAACGGAACCGCCCCTTTACTATCCGCCTTTGCCGCTCGAATAGTCAGTCGCCGTCCATCAAAATCCTCGCGATTTAGCGCAGACACTTCATTGGCGCGCAAGCCATGCATCAACACCGAAATCAGCGCTAAATTTCGTTCTGGCAGTGAGCCTTGCAGGATGGCCTGCTCAATCTGCTCCACCTCTGCATCGCTCAGATTCTGGGCCTCTGGTTCGATCAGTTTAGGAAGGGCGACCTCGAGCGTCGGGTCAACCGCCAAGTAGCGCGAGCGAGCCATCCAGCCCAAGAAGTTCTTCAGCGTTCCCAGCACCCGCCGCACCGTGGCATCCGACAATACTCGTTGATCCGTCTCCCAATCCGTTCGCATCAGATGCGCCTTAAACTGAGCAAGCTGGCGGGGTGTGAGGTCTGCCCAACTGCGCTCTGTCCAATCGAGGAACTGCTGGAGGTCTTGACGATATGCGTTCTGAGTTCTGGGAGCCAGCGATCTCGCCTGCAAAAACTCTTCAATCCGTAACTCTCTGAGATCCGTGGGAGCTGATGGCACTGGTTGCGGCTGAGTTTGCGCCTGACGGGTTGGAATAATTTGAATCTCTGGGATGGGGGTGGGCTTGGGTTTCACACTGGTCACTTTTCCTGATTACAGATAATCATCATTAGCTGGAATATGACTAGGATACGACATCAACATCCTGCCGAAAAGAACGTAAGGTAAAATTGAGAAGCTATCCGTGTTGGGGAGTGATTCATGCCGTCGCCGTTTCCCGGAATGAACCCTTATCTAGAACACCCGAGATTTTGGTCGGAATTTCACAACCGTCTGATTGTTGAACTGTCCAATGCGCTGATTCCAAGTTTGCGCCCCAAATACTATGTCGGAGTTGAGACGCGCACCTATACCGACGAGGGGGAAGAAGAATTGCTAGTCGGCATTCCTGATGCTTTGATATTACCGCTAGCAGAACAGCAAGAAAATCTGCGATCGTCAGAGGTGTTAGACGTTGCAGTGCAAACGCGCCCGACCCAGGTTCGCCTTCCCGTGCCCGTTGAAGTCCGAGAACGGTATCTGGAAGTCCGAGAGGTTGGGACAAATACGGTTGTCACGGCAGTCGAAATCTTATCGCCTAAAAATAAGCGCAAAGGCAAAGGGCGGATGGCATACGAGAAAAAGCGTCAGCGCGTGTTAGGAAGTTTGTCGCATTTAGTTGAGATTGATTTACTGCGTGGAAATTTGCCCATGCCGATGATTGGAACCGCTGAAAAGGTCGATTATCGGATTGTGGTGAGTCGGGAAGCTAATCGCCCCACCGCAGACTTGTACGGCTTTAGCTTGCGAGAATCCATTCCTCACTTTCCACTTCCCCTAAAGCCGGAGGACGGTGAACTAACGGTGAATCTGAAAGAAGTCTTCGATCGCGTCTACGACCTCGGCAGTTACGACGTGCGGATCGATTATCGACAGCCTATTCCCCCACCTGCGTTGTCTAAGATTGATCAGCAGTGGGTGAATGAGTTACTCGCACCACTGCAGGAGGCATAATGCCGAAATCATTACCCGAAAAGTGTCGCTTGTGTGCCAAGCTGTCTGCGATCGAGGCGAAGCAACGGCATGGGGTGGAAGGCGACGATTGCTGGGATTCGCATCGCTGCCCAAACCGTCGATCGTATGCCCGTCACCGCGATCGGCGCAATCAACAACGCAATCAGAAACGCTGGGCAGAACAAGGACGGATCACGGTTCAGCTCAGTGATGACTCCTTAGCCGCAGACACGATTGCACAGATTCGTGAGCATTCAGGCATGAAGCAGATTCAGTTTGAAACCGAGCTACCCGATGCCGGCTATTCTGCAGTCTTACAAGTGTATCGTCGGGCGGTAGATGCGCCCCTCGTAGCGGTCTCCGGTGAAGTGTGGCGCGGACGCATCAAGGAAGCCGAAATTGCTCCGATTTCTTGTGCCACGTTAACGCCTCGTCAGGTCGAGATTTATGTGGAGCGCCTGCTGAAGAAGCTGGGGGAGCTGTATGGCATTCGTAAGTTTGCTGCGCTAGAAGAACTGGCACCGGAGGTGTGTGGGGTGCTAGGGCGATGAGGAGGGAAGGCGCGACTCCGAAGCAACAAGTTGACCCGTCAAACCCAATCGTGCAACTCGATCTCTCGAAGGCGCTCGAACTGGCAGAAGACTTGCCAGAAGCAGCAGATCTGGAGGAGATTTGGACCTGCTTGAATGGTGCCCTGGAAGCGTTAAGTGTGCGATCTCAATTGAAAGTAGCGGGCGATGCGATCGCCCGGATTGCTCAAATCATTCAAGACCGAGCCTGGCTAACGGTCGAAGAAATTCACCAGGGTGGTAATGTAGAAGGTCCAATCATGCCGCCGGGGGCGTTTGATCGATTTGTGCGGCAATCGATGCAAGTCAATTTGGCTCCCTTTGTTGAAGTTCCTCCGGTTCCGCTAAGAGCTCCGCCGGTTGGGAACCAATCTGAATTTCCCAACGATGGGCGATCTGTGGTCGCAGAAATTGATCAAGCTGCCCTTTTGGAGGCCCTGGAGACAGAACCAGCGCTTGACGAGGCGGAGAGTTACAACGGCGCAATTGCGATCGCTCACAGCGAGAATGTTCAGGATTGGATCAGTGCAATCCAGCAGTATTTTGCAGCGCAGCCTCATCGCTCGATTCCATTGGTCGACTTGACAAGGGCGATGAATGATCTAAGTGCGGCGGAAGATAATGAGCCACGAAGTGTATGGGTCAACACTTGGTTAGCCCTATTGCTGGGTGAATACCGACTCGAGCAACGAGGGGAGTTCTATGGAGCCGAAACCCTTTGGGTAACACGGGATTAGACGGTGACCCTGTTATCCATGCTTGAGGTAGGATTTTGAACCGTTCTGCCAAGCTGAGGAATTTTAAGAGGGCAGGAATACTAGGTTTTCTATATTCATCACTACAGCGCAGCGGGTAATCGGTTGAAGGACATCGATCGTCACTGATAAATGCTGATGGAGAAGGTGTAACAATTTCTCATTAAAGGAATACCTTAATAGTTACTTCGTACTATTCGTTTAAGAATTGAAAGGTGGCTCAGCGCGGGTAAGTGAGATGCGAAAGATTATTCATGTGGATATGGATGCCTTCTATGCCTCGGTCGAGCAACGGGACAACGTAGTTTATCGAGGTAAACCGCTGGCCGTCGGTGGCTCTCCGAATACGCGAGGGGTGGTCTGCGCTGCTAGCTATGAGGCGAGACGATTTGGCATTCACTCAGCCATGTCCTCTAAAGTCGCGCTTCAACGCTGTCCTCACTTGATTTTCGTGCCACCTCGGTTTGAACTCTACCGAGCGATCTCAGCTCAAATTCGCCCCATTTTTGAGCGTCATACTGACGTGATCGAACCGATCGCCCTCGATGAAGCCTATCTTGATGTCACCGAAAATAAGTTAGGGCTGCCCTACGCCACCACGATCGCTCGCGAGATCAGAGCCGTGATCTTCGAGGAGACAGGCTTAACGGCTTCTGCGGGAGTCTCATTCAACAAGTTCTTGGCCAAGATGGCCTCGGGAATCCAGAAGCCGAATGGACAGACGGTGATTTTGCCCGATCGGGCTGAGGCGTTTGTGGCGTCTTTGCCGATCGAGAAGTTTCACGGCATCGGCAAGGTGAGTGCGGCGAAGATGCACGAGTTAGGGATTCACACGGGGGCTGACTTGAAAGGGCGGTCTGAACTGGAACTAGTGCAGCATTTCGGTAAGGCAGGGCATCACTACTTCAAGATTGCTAGGGCACAGGATGACCGAGCGGTCGAGGCGAATCGCATCCGTAAATCCGTGGGGGCAGAAACTTCCTATGCTCAGGACTTGAGCGATCGCGCCCTGATGCTGCATCAACTCGAGACGATTGCAGAGACCCTCTACGGACGGCTGGAGCGTCACCAGACTGGAGGACGGACGATCACGCTGAAAGTGAAGTTTGCCAACTACCAGCAGATGACACGCAGCCGAACCGTGATGAATCCCATCTGTGAGGTCGTAACGATCGTAGCCTTGGCGCAGGAGTTGTTTGAGGCGATTGATTTAGAGGGACGGAGTGTCAGGCTATTAGGGATCTCGCTTTCTAATTTAGGCGAGGAGCGATTAGCGCAGAGCGCAACTCCGAACGGTTCCTTCGGAGCTTCGAGGAGTGCATCGTTGATGCAGTTAACGTTGTTTTAGCAGGGGAGCCCTTCAATGTCAGAGATTCCAAGTCAATTCGCTCCTGATGAACTGCACGAATGGTGGTTGTGTTGCAAATACTTCTCATCGACAAATGAATCGTGTCATTCGTCATGATAACGATCGGATGAGATGAGGTACTGGAATAGGCTGTGTCGCAAATCTCTGTGTTTGAATAGTTTTTGCGACACAGCCCGGCAAACCGCCCTGGAGGCGCTAGCACTCCTACTTTGTCAGCACTTCCCCTATCACTTCCGGTCTGCAACCGGGGCCGCGGCAGGACGTCGAGCAGACTGCTGGAACATCATCGGTTCACCCCCGAACCAGCCAGATACTTTTTGGTTGGCATAGGTTCGCTGGTTCCAGCGCAGGTTGTCGATCGCTTGCTGCTGGGTCCAACCCGGTTCAAATCCCACTCGAACTCCATTCCAGAACAATTCGTAGCCAATCTTCTGACCGTTTAGCACGCCTTCCACTCGCTTTTGGGGATACGCTTTCTTGTTTTGTTGCAGGTTGGTCACCGCCTGTTGCAGCGTCCAACCCGGTTCAAATCCCACTCGAACTCCATCCCAGAACAATTCATAGCCAATCTTCTGACCGTCGAAATACCCTTCGACCTTCTGGTTGGGGTAAGTCTTCTTCGCCGCCTCCAGTTGAACGATCGCCTCTCGACGCGACCAATTCGGTTCCACTGCCACTTTGACACCATCTAAATAATACGCATATCCTTTTTCTCCCAGATGGGCATCGTTCCCTAAAAAATAGCCTTTTGGCAAGTTGAGGCTAAACGCTTGTTGTCCGGGAGTGCCAATGCGTTTTACCGCCCCTTCTAGCTTGGGCGTGGAGCCAGACTCAAAACAGCCTTCCACCCGAAACTGACCAGTCGGAGCGGTGATTGTGAACACCGGACACCCGCCTTCAGGCGGCAGCAGCGTTTTCTGACCGGTGACGCTTTCGGATTGGGCGTAGAGGTCGTAGCCGAACGGTTGCAACTTGGCACAGACATTGATGCCGAGGGCTTCGGTACATTGAACTTGGGGTGCCTCTGCTTGGGCGGCTCCAGGGGCTAAGAGCGTCAGGAATGGAACACCGATGCTCAAGAGGGCAGCGGCTTTCAGTAGGGAGTGACGGAATGGGGATGTTAGGGTAGCGGTCATGAGGGAAGCTCCTGTCTTAGAATCGTGAAAGCCTCGGATGGAGGGGCTTTCGCTGTTGACCTTTCTAAGGTATTCGGTTTGCCTCCGCAGGTCGATAAGGGTAAGTTAAGGAAAGTTAGGGATCTCAATTAAGGTCAATGTTTGGTAGACGTTAAAGGGGTTGGATTGCAAATCTGGTTGAATGACAAACGAACTGTTGTCATTCGCAGTGCCTTCAGCAACAACTCTGGGGTGTTCTGAACCAACTTCGCTCCGGATGCATTGGTTCCTGGAATCATTCCATTCACTTGCTCTTTTTTGATCAGATTTACAGTGTCAATTCCATTTAACCTTCTTGCACGGTTGAAGGTCTTGAAGCCATCATCGGTTCCACGAGCATCTTATGCTTTGCAGTTTGAAGCTATGAAAGGGATTGAGCCATTTTCATCTCACCTTGCAGTAACTCACTAAAAAGCCCTGAGCAATTGCCCAGGGCTCGTTTTGATAAATGCCAGCGTGATAGAGGGGCCAGCGGTTTTGAACGTCCTTCCATCATGAACCAATCGGTTCTTCAGAGATAGCGGCAACTTACCCAAGTTATGCCTAATTTCACCTGGGTAGTCCTGGAGGATGGCTCAGCGGGCGACGTTAAGCTTGCAATTGTGCCGTTGTCAGCACATTTTGCTTACACCACGTTAAATAAATCGCTTTATAAGGCGCTGCTCCTTGGGGTATACATTCATCATAGCGATCGCGAATCCAATCGCTCGAAGTTTCCTGCATTAAGGTTGGATGTGATGTGCGTTGATAATTCATTAGCCTCGATCCTACTTTTGGCGCTTCCCCTAGAACATTGAATGCAAACCCTAAAATCGACTCTCCAACAGTTGAGAGTTCAACGTGAATGGTTTCGTTCTCTCGCCCGTCGCAGTCCCAGCCTACAGGCACTGCAAGTGTTCGATTGACATGAACAAAATAAACGTCGATATCTTGTTGAGCAGACTGGTAACGTGTGATTTGCACCTTAAACCAACGTTGCTCGCCACCCAATGAAACAGACTGTCCGACACCAGGCACATCTTCCGACCATTCGACCTTGATCGGTTCCTCATTGAAATTGGGATCCTTCGGAGCTTTGCGGAGCAAATCGCTCTCCCGACACAGACTATAAATCACTAAGTTCATGCCATTCTCCTAGATCATTTGTATCGATTATCGTCATAATATCCGGGTTGAGCATCAACACCTTCAAAGATGCACAGGTAGGGTAATTGTCCACCGACATAACGCCGCTCAATCAGTTTCAAGCGTCGTCCTCGTTGTTGAAAATTTCGCAGCATTTCATCGCATATCGCACTGTTCGCAACTGCATGGGTTTCTCTACGGCCTGCTACATTGCCGGGGTCGCCTAGCATGGGCGCTAGGGGAATATGACGAATGTTAAAGCCTTCTCGAATCTCCCAGTAGACAACACCTCCAATTGTCACCATAGCCGCCATGCAGTTTGGATTAGACAAACACGCGGCAGCAGCGGCTGGAATAGTGGGATTTGCTCTAACCTCACTCGGTTGAAGCGCGACCCTTGCGATGTCTGCAAAGTAGCAGGCGGAGAGCATACCCATGAAAAGCCCAACGGGTAGTCGTTTCATAAACTCTCTCTACTGGACAAAATAGGTAGACATAGAAACTCTGTGAAGCCCTGGAAGCCTTGCCATTGCTGAAATTTCTAGAATTTCTTGAAGTTTCTATGTAAGAGAAAGCATAACAGATCTATCCGATAACGACTATATACGATAACGTATAATCTCAAAAATGCAGCTAAGGGCTTATACGATGGCAGAGACAACTAACGGAAAAGCGCAAATTGCAGACGTGGCAAAGAATACAGATGAAATTAGGGCGTATCCGCCTAAAGTTCTGAAGCAACTGGTGAAAGCGATCGCAGGCTTGAAGAATGGTGGGCGGGATTGGACGATTAGCGATATCACTACTGAAGCATTGGTGGATTGGCTCAAAAAGCCTGAGAACTTGGAACTCATTCAGCACCACAACTTACAGAATCTGCTCGATGAATTAGATCAGATTCTGAATAAGTAACAACCGAGTAAGGCACTCATGACCAATGACGATATCAAGGCAGAAGCACGAGCCATTCTTGATGCCCTAGCATTCACTCCGTTTGATAACTGCCGGCTCCTAAGTAGAGAATTTGATGATATTTCTAACTATCCTGGGCTGTACGCCGTACGCCATTGCCGTGAGGGGCTGTTGTATATTGGCAAGTCTAAAAACTTACGCGATCGATTTCGGGCAGGTCACAAAGCATTTTTATGGAGCTGGCTAGCGCGTTATGATCCTAATGAGGTTCGGATTGCGATCTTTGAATTGGAACGCATTACAAGACTTGGAGTACTATTTGAGCTAGAAACGTTGATCCTTCAAGCGACAAAGCCACCTTATAACGTTTCCATTCCGAGGGAAAAACAATGAACACTTCAGCAACTATGAATCTGGTTCGGCTCTCCCCAGAAGCAGCCCAACGCATTCTGTCAGAGCTACCGGAATATGTTCAGGCAGCGTTGATCAAACGAGCGGCTGAAATTGAATATCCGATTGAGGCAGTGGTAGAAATGACGTTTGCCTCATTCCTGGATGATGAAGCGTTGAGTTTTGAGGATTGTTTGTTGGCTGAAAGACTGCGGGGTGCAGCTTAAGGTTGAGATGCCGTGAATGTTTTAGGGATAGAACGAAGAAGCCATAACCTCAGCGGACTGTGATTTTTTCGATGGGAGATTAGCGATCTTCCACTCACCCTGTCCAAACGGTTGTGTTGCAAATACGGCATCCTTCTTCGCTTCAATCACCTTCTGAATCTCTTCAGGAACGTCTAGAAAGTTGTATCCTGTCAGCGTTTCAAGCTCGTCTACTGTGGTTAGATAATCTTTGTAGCCCTTGTCTGCAATCCCGACAATGTTCGGCATATTCACCGCGATCACGCGAGTTTTCTCGGTTACGCCTTGATTCCTTAATCCAGGTCGATCAAGAACCACGACAATCTTCCATAGGATCGCTGGAACATCGATCGACACTCCCCAGCCAAGATTGGTTCAACTGCCAACTCACCCAATTCGCGATTCGCTCGTCGTTGTTGTAGGACAGGGCATATTGTCGCCTTATCAATAGATAATCGTCTTGATTCGCTGGGTCGCCCGTTGCAGGGCTAGGAGTGCCCATGACTAGGTGAATGCTGCCATTATTTCGAGCCTGAGACGTGCAAGCAGAAAATATGATCAGCACACCGATTAGAATGTTGAAGGTCTAGTAGTAAAGCTGCTTCCATTTTGTCGTCTGCCGGCTTGAGGGTGATGACTCGTGAGCAGGTCTACTGGTTCAGATCGCACGGGAATTGATCGCGTTTTCAACTTGCCTTTGGTGTTGCTCTTACGAAACGTGAGCTTTGTTCTCACCGAGCCATTTGCTCCATAAATATCAGGAGTGAGCAATGAGCAAGATTCTGAGATTCGGCATCCCGTGAGAAAGCAAACGCCAAACAAAGCACGATTCCTATGGAATCGTGCGGAGCAATCGCAATCGCAGGTTAGTTCGGCCTCAAACAATCGATTAATTTCTCTGGTTGAAAGAATCTCCGCTTGAGCGTGACAATTAACCTTCATCTTCTTCCTACATCGGGAAAAAAAGCTATTTTACGATGTAGCAGCTTCAAACGCCCAGTTTGCGTACATTTTCAAAAAACTGGCACATTTGCTCTCGTTCTAGGGGAGTCTATTGCGAACCACTCCCATTTATTGAGAACAAAAAAGTAGACCGGATTAGGGTCAACTCGGTTAGCTCAGTTAGCAATCACAACTCCTGATTCCAGCTTGGGAATTCTAGTCCAAACGGTTAACTCGGTTTTCAACGTCAACTTTTGGAAGTCTGATCAATGCCAAAACGAAATCAGTTTGTGGTTCCTCATCCTGACGGG
>NZ_JCACCM010000110.1:0-21959 GCF_059501405.1 Myxacorys sp. | reverse complement strand
TCTACTCAAAGGCTGGTTGCCTGCGATGCTTCTGCATGACAATCATGCAGAGTTAAGTTCGGAGGTGGAAAGGGAATTAACGCCCGAACCCGTTTTGCTAAATTCAAAATCCTCGGCGTCGAAGTTTCTCGCGCCATTGCTGCAGTTCTGCGATCGTCCCCCTCAGTTCTGCCAGCTTTTCAGCCTGGTTAAACTGCTGATGTTCGATCGCGTCCAACCGAGAAAGCGGGGCATCGTCGGAACCCAACCCTAAATAGTTCTCGATCGCGGTCTCGACAATCTTTGATGCAGTGCTGTGGGTGCTTTCTGCCAGTCGAGCAATCTGCTGTTTGACTTCGAGCGAGACTCTAGCCGCGATCGTGGGCTTAGGATCGCTCATGCCTCATCCCCTAAGACTTTCGTGATTGCATAAGCACCCCGGCAAACTGACATCGGCAATGTGATTTGCCAGCTGACAACGCGATCGCCTTGCTTACCTTCGGTGATGGTCGCCTGACTGCCCGATCTCTTTTTGATTTGGCTTGCAACGCCCTGCTTGGTCGTATAGATCCGAACCTGATTAATCGAATAGTCGTAGGTAATTGAGGTTTCGTGCTCGTCGATCGTCATACGCTCTCACTTAATGTTTTCAAGGGTGTTCTGTTCAGTTTGGGCGAGTGTTTCAAGATCACCAGTTGCTCTAACATGCGCCTGCGATCGCTCTCTATGTATCGATAAATGGCTTTATGCGCTGCGAAAGCAGCTCGCCTACCGTGGGTTTTCAGTCGAACCCTAATATTCTGAGCTTGCCCGACATACAGAAGTTCGTTTTGGGCAACTACGGCATAAACACCTGAACAACACATGGGAATATCTACAAGCGTTTGAGCCTCCTTCCAGTCAGAGGGATTCGTCTCCTGTCGAGTGAAATGCCATTCCTGGATTAAGTCGAGGGCTTTTCGGTCAAACGTAGCGAAGTAACCAGAAGGTGCGCTCATTCACAAAGAACTTAAAACAATGTTTCAAGCTTGGTTTAGGATCGAGCAAGTAATCAACGCTAACAGTGCTTGCAGCGTTAACGATTCATAAGTCCGGCTTAATTGGCTACCTCAGTAAAACGCCTTAATTCTCCAAGCAATTTTTTATAGTTGTTAGTCCAAAACGTCCAACTTTAGGCCAGATAGTTTTACACAATTCCCGAAATGCCTTTCCTGTGTAGGTCTCAAAATCTTGGTTAACTGCGCATGTTGCAGAAGTCCAAAAAAATAGTCCAGGCTCAAAATTCCTGAAAACCTTATACACCAAGCGTTTTCAGGAATTTTGAGCCTGGACTAAAAGCTTTTTTAATTCTTGCGAGGGTGTCTTCCAAAGGGGAGAAGGCAAAACTTATCAATCGATAAAAATTCCCCAAAAAGAAATCCCTGAAGAATTTCTTTTTGGGGTTTGAGGAGCAACGGAACAGAAAGTACCGTTAAGTTACTAAATCAGCGTGTACCAGTTGAACCCTCTGGAACTTAAGAGCCTCAAACCCCTGCTATGCCGTTCCTAATAGCTGTGTCAAAGAACCTAGAGACTAATTGGTACGTCTCATTGAGACTGAAAAGTGCTTTCCGGAATGCTTACTATTAAAGCGTTTCAGCCTTAACGGTACTTTCTGTTCCGTTGCTCCTCAAACCCCATTATGTAGTCGATCTACAGTTAATTGCTGCTCTCAGGTGTAAACGGCATTCGGGGTGGGGCTGTTTTCCACATTAAGTCGATCTCCGCTGGTGTGAGTCCATATGCCTGATTGACCAGGTCAGAGAGGCGATGCTCTAGCCTGAGTGCTTCGGCTTTGCGGCTCTGAATGCCAGGAGCGTAGTCGTTGTAGATTGATTGCATGGCTTTGAGGTCAGAGGGTCTGAGTCCGATCGCCGTTTTGGGTCGGCGCTTCTGGACTTCCTGCACAAAGGCTGTTGCATCCAAGCTGGCGAAGTTTTCTAGCTTTTGCCCCGGTTTGTCGATGCTGTGTAAGGTCGCCAACCAGTTTAAGACTTCGCTATAGGCTTCCTGAGTGGTTTGGGTGAGTTCAATCAGGCGGCTGACCAGCGGTTCCACTTCAGCACGAATCGCATCGGTGGGAGGGGCGATCGGTAGAGTTGCAATAAATGAATCAATCAACCTCAAAGCCTCATCTTTTCCATGTGCTGCGTTTCGCCATATGTATGCCCACATTAAAGGTGAGTTGAGAACTGCTAGAAGGTATAAGTCTGTTATTGACCAGACATATGCAGTATTCAGGAGATACATTGGTTCCGTCTCGAGAGCAAATTGCGGATACCAAGCAATGTCTGTATGAATCAATTTAGGTTGTTCAAAAATTCTCCAATACTCGGTGCTGTCTTGAATTTCATACCACTTATACTTGCCTGATTTTCGTCCATTCCATTGACCGTTCTCATTGGTATCCCAATTTTTAGGGCAAGGTTCTAACCTTTCACGGTATTGGGTGAGAAAGTCTTTTATAGCAGGGTAAGCATCGATATCAGTTCCTCTACGGGTGAAAATGATCCATAAGTTCTGCCAGTCTGCTTTCCAGCGTTTGATGTTTTGACCCCGTAGACATGGTTTGATGAGATCCAAAGATTTAGGATCTGCTACAACAAGCCGCGTTTTTGTCTCATCATCAATCAAGAATGCTTCATTTAAGCCAGTTGTTACACCTCGGTATGGTTCAACCCCAGCAAAGTCTTTGAGTTTTGTTCCTACTTGCCTCATTTTTGCCATCAACTCATCAACGGCTGGAGGCTCCAAACTCCAGGCGTTTTCTGTAAACCGCGACCAGGGGATCTTGTACCCTTCCTGTCCCACATATTGCAACAGGTTGATGTCTACCAACTTCTCACGGGGCACAGGGCAAACCACCACCGAAGCCGAAGCCATTGGCTTCACTTGGGCCACAGGCTGCACTTGCGGCTTCCGGGCCACCACAATGCAGGGGAACGTATCGGCATCCTCAAAAATGGGGGCATGACCGAAATCAATAATTTGCTCCAGCACGCCGTTGTAGGCAAAGAAGCGGCGCAAGGGTTCGCCATAGCCCGATCGCAACCACTTATTCGTGACAATGTAGGACATCACCCCACCGCGCTTGAGAATCTTCAAACCTTTCTCATAGAAGTAGGTGTAGAGATCAGCCATACCATCATAGGCTTCGTAATGCTGCTGGAGGTAAGGCTTGATCGGTGACAGCAGTTCCTGACGCACGTAGGGCGGGTTGCCGATTGCCACATCAAACCCACCATCGTCAAACACCTGCGGAAAGCCAGTGTGCCAATCGAACGCCCGCTCTGCCACCTGTGGGTCAGTCACAATCGAGTTGCCCACCTTAATATTGTCATCCAGGTAAGTTAGTGCCTTGCCCCGCTCTGCCGTTTTCAGCCAGAGTGAGAGCTTGGTAATTTCGACCGACTCTGGCGACAGATCAACGCCATACAAATTATTGTTGAGAATCGTCTTGCTCAGATCGAACAGGCTGCGCTGACCGTCTTTTAAGCCTGCCAATGCCTGGTTAACGCGCTCATACTGCCGCAACAAATAGTCAAACGCTGCCACGAGAAACGCGCCCGAACCACAGGCCGGGTCAATCACGCGCATTTTGAGTAAAACGTCGTCCCGATACGCTTGCCAGAACTTGATCTCGCCCTCTCTCAGTTCACGGGTTGCCCGCAACGGTATGTACTCCAAGCCGCAATCATAGAGCAGCTCTTCTTCACGTCGGCGCAAGTAACTGCCCAGCGCCACTTCCACAATGTACTGCGTAATAAAGGCTGGGGTATAGAAGACCCCCTGCGTTTTGCGCTTACCCTTCTTCGGGTCGTAGAGCTGTCCGGCTGCCAGCGCCCGCAACTCCTCTAGGTCGCTGACGGACTGTTCAAAAATGTGCCCCAAAATATCGACCGACACTTCGGTATCAAAGTCGAAGCGAGTGAGCTTGTTCAAGCGAGTACACAGCAGATCGGCAAGCTGAAGTTGCTCATCCAGCAAGGGATCGAGCTTGAACAGTCCACCGTTGTAGCCAGCAATGGGCGGGTTGTCATTACCCTGATCCACCCAACGAAACACCGTTTTATAGTTGTCCCAAACGGAACGCGGGTTGTAGGGGTCTTTGTGGTCGTGGGCAGTGGCGATCGTCTTCGCTGGCAGCAGTCCCCGATCTTCGCAGAAGGCAATAAAGAGAATGCGATCGAGTACCTTTTGCGCCTTCTCAATTAAAACCGCCTCACGATTCTCGATGGCTGCGGGTGCGTTGGTGCGGAAGGCACTGGCAATGTCTAGCCGGACTTGCTTGTACTCCTGGTACAACTCCTTGGTAATCGCTTCCTGGACTTCGTTGGACTCCTGCAATAGGCGATCGATGCGAGACAAGGCGTGCGAGTCTGCTGCGGCTGGCAGAAAGTTCTGACGGCACAGAAGGAAGTAGAAGCGCTTAAACTGCTCCAGGTCTGCCAGGTCGGTCAATAAGAATTGCTCGTAGTAAGCAGGCGTTTTACTGGTCTGGTACAGCCGCAATTCGCGGTAGTTCGAGACAATGACCCACTTACAATTGGGCGTGTAGTTCGCATAGCGCCACCCCTGTTCGACGGCTGACTCTTTCCGTCCCGGTGCCGGACGATCCAGATCATTCTTTGCCCCTTTGAGTTCGATCGGTGCAATAATCCGCCCCTGAAGCTGAAGCGGTTTACCTTTTTTCTTCTCAGAAGCAGTGAACAGACCCAACGCCGCATCGGCAGACCCACCACCCGCAATGGTCTGTTCCGCACAAATCTCCCAGACGGAACCACCCTGCACCACAAAGCGGTAGCCCAAAACTTGCTGAAAAATGTCGTTGAGCCACTGTCCATGCAGCGTCACCTCCTTCATCGCGTCGAGCGTGCCTGTGTTCAGCGACGCAATCCACTGGCTTACAATCTGGTGGCGCATGGCGAGATCAGCCGGGAAAGTAAAGCTTCGCAGAGCCTGGTTCAGCGTCTTCTGGTGAAAAAGAATCTGGGAGTGAACGACTTGAGCAACGGGCATAAGAGGGGGCGATGAAGAGGTCATCCACTAGTGTCTACAGATTATGCTCAAGTGTCCAATCTGCTCTAAGGGTTTGAGGCTCTTAAGTTCCAGGGGGTTCAACTGGTACACGCTGATTTAGCAGCTTAACGGTACTTTCCGTTCCGTTGCTACTCAAACCCCTTTTTGGCCTGAAGAAATCTGGCGACGGGTCGAGTTCGACAATCTCAACTAAATCTCTGATCTCGATCGTTGCTTTTTCCCCTCGACTAACGAGGATCGTATTCAGCGCCTCAACAACTCGTCGAACCTTCGATCCTTTAATAGGCAATTCCTCAGACTTCCGCAACTTTGAAACCCCAGTCGGAGCTGTACGAAGTTCCTTCGCTAATTCAACTCCTTTAATTCGTTGAAGCCCTACAGGTGTCCCTGCAGCTAAAGGGCACCGATGCGGAACTAATCGAGATTTCGATCGTGCTCCTTTTCAAGATGGGTAGGGATGCCCATAAGAGTGAGGGTTGCATCGCAAAGCAGTTAGAGGTTTTCAATAGGCTCGAATGCTATCATTCACGGTTAGTTGTGACTTTCTACTTCTATTCGGACTTTCGATACTCCAGGCACTTCAAAAGGTGGGTCTGGATAGTCTAGACGAGTCAAACCTGATTTTCTTTGTAGCTCAATGGTTATAAGCCGTGAACAATTGGCGCGATCGTGTTTCTAACGAGCAATGTCACCGTCGAGCTAGCGGGCGAAAACACATCAATGCAGTTCGCAGTTTTCATCGGCAGATTCGGCAGCGCGAAGCGATCCAGCTTTATTGCGAATTGGTGCGAAACCGAGGATTGCTAAGCAATTGGGGTGTTCAGTCAGAAGTTGCACGACGGATGGGTTTAGCTCGGTCAACTGTGAGCCAGTATCTCAAACTGATCGCTTCTCTAACCCAGATTTGAAGTTGTGCCTATTTGAGCAGTTTGCGGACGTATGCGATCTCTTGTCCTTCTGTCATGTCAAAGCAAAAAAGCACCCAAGCCTTAGGGAAATTGTCCCCGACAAGCAGCCCGACGACCAATTCGCACTGAAGCTAATAGATCTTATTGAGTCCTTCCACCCACACTTATAGAACCCATTTGAGATCTAATCCTGAAACTACAAGCCTTGCAGCTAGCTGGTTTTCTCCATTTTCTGGCAGAAAACGGTTTTGCTAGGAAGGCGCTACCCTTGATCGCAGAGTAACAGCTTCCTTCAAAGCCAAGTATCACGGGAAAAGATCTCAAATGGGTTCTATACAAGTAGAACCCGATCGCGCCTTGCTCTAGCGCTTCGTTTCCCGTTTGGTGGGGTTGCTGCAAACACTATGCAGAGGGAAAACGAGATTTAAAGATTCCCTTATTCTGAGCCTGCAACTGCTGCTCAATCCATTTCTGATGAGTGGCAGGGTCGTTTCGATGCAAAGCCCAATGGATAACAAAATCCAAGTTGTAGCGAATCGTTCGGGAACTCCAGCAATGATAGTGAATTCCCTCAGTTAGCAGCCCATCTCTGCGGTACTCGCCCAATGTGTAGGCAGACATCCCGATCGCTTCCGCTGCTTTATGCTTGTTAACCAGCATACTTTTTATCCTTGCTCTAGCGCTTTGCTACCACGAGGGAAGCCTTGAACTGATCAGCCTTAAAAGAAGTCATCTTCAAGAAGTGATGGACTGTCCGATTCCTCTGCCGCGATCGTCTCCGGTTCTTTTGTCGTCGGCGCGATCGCAGCCAACCCCATCTTCCTGGCTCAGAAAGGTGATTGTTGCAGCCGCTCAAGAAGAACTTAGCGATCGCGGTTCGCTCTAAACCCTAAAGTTGATTGCGTCTACTAAAAAGCACCTCAACCATGTGATTGAGGTGCTTCGTCATTTGATAGGTCTTTTGCTATTACGAAAGCAACAGCAACGATTCAGCTCGAATATTAAAATTAAGCACTTAGGATTAGAGTGGCAACCACACAGATAGTGAAAAACGAATTAGATTTCGTATTCTTCTGTTGAAATGGCTGCTACTAGCTTTTGAAGATCAGCCTTCATCAGACTTTCAGATTCCTCTCTTAGGTTCGTATTAGTATCACTACACCCTTCGCGCTCCTGAAGATTGCTCTGATTATAAAATTCATCGCATTTCTGGATGATTTCATCCAGGTCATCGTCGATTAGAGCAAAATCAAGAATTTTTGCTAAGAGTGCTGCATCTACTTCTGTTAAAGAAGGAAGAGTTGCTATCCTGAAATACTCTTTTGCCAGAAGATCTCGCTGCTTAATTGTTAGCTTCGCTGTCTTTTGCCGTAGTGCTAATAGACCCCCAGTAGTTAAGAAATCAATCATTACTCCGCCTCCCAAACAATGTTTTACGCCTCCTCTAACGAACGGAAGCTAGGGATGGCAGCTTTGAAGCGGCCTTTCCATAAAGAGCCTAATCAAGGTTAAGAAAAGGCTCCTTATGCGTCATTGTCATTGCTCGTAAAGCCTCTTTAACCGATTCAAAGCCCGCTTGCCACGTTGTCGCGCTGTGGTTTCAGAAAGATTTTCTCCCTCAGCCTCAAAATCTTGTACTACTTCTTTCCAAGTTAAATCTTGGAGAATTCGTAGCGTTAGAATTTTTTGATCACTTGAGTCTAATTGACGAAAAGCGATTGCTATACGTGCATATTTCTCATCCGTATTCTCCTTTAACGCAAAATCGTCATAGCTGTCACCCAAATGGCGCTCGATAAACTCGAACTCACATGGCTGCTCTCTCTGATGCTTGCGACTTTTTTCCCGAATGATGTTGAAGCTCGTTGCCCGTAGCCAAGCAATGGGCTTTTCTACAGATTCTCCTGAGTTGAACAGCCTCCATCCACGTTCATAAGCTTCACTTAAAATAGCGGTTGGATCATAGTCTAGATTGAACTGCTTTAGCTTTGATTTAACAAAGCCTAAGAGGTTGCGATAGCCTTGAGACCCTTCAGTCGAAAGTCCATCGGTATAGAATTGATCAAATCGATGCTTGGCATCATCGATATCGATAGCACTAACAGTAAAACTATCCTGCATTAGAGAGACTCCTTACTCAGACATTTACCAAACCTCCTTTACCAATAGCGATTGCCTGTCATTTAGTTACCCAGATGCTTCCGTCATTTCAAAAAACTGTGAGAAATAGTAACTAGGCCAAGTAAAACGGCGCCCAGTAGTAAAAATTAGTCGGTTCTATTGCCATAGGGAATGTCCTCTTGTATGTAGTTTGAACTGCTTGGAAAGTAGGTTGGAAGATAACGGCGTTGTTATCTTGAGCTTTTCGCTTCCAACCTGCTTCCACCTAATAGTGCAAGAGCGATCGGGAATGTGACACCTAATCCAAAGTTTTTTTAGGGAATCTTTAAACCTTGCTTATTTCTTGCTCATTGCCACCTAATAGTTTTAGTCGGCATGGGCTGGGCTAAATCATAAAAAAGCCTGGTGGATACCACCAGGCGGAGGGAAGGCTACATTCTCACAATCTCTAATTATGTTGATTCCTAGAAGGACGACCATCGATAACTAATCGACCACCATCAACGCCAAACATCACATCAACACGTCCGGCGTAGTGCGAAAGAATGGCACAAGATCCTAACCCACCTAAGACAAGTCCAACAGTTACAGCAACGGTAACAAAAGTTTTTTCAATGCGAGTTTTTGAGGTCAAGCTGCTTATCTCCATTACGTCTGTTGTCAGTTAGTGATCGACAGAACGTTTTCGTTACACCTGTTGGAATTTCCCCTGCTTTGGCAGCAATAAGCAGTAAGTTGTTTGGAATTTCAATGTGATTCATGGTTGAATCTCCTAATATCTTTAAAGCGCGATCGTAGAGTGCAGCGCTGTAGCATTTTTTCTGTAGCATTCTAGCTGTAGCACTGTAGCAAATGGCTGTAGCATTTGTATCACCGTTGCTACAGCCCTGATACAAGCCGATTTTGCTACAGTGCTACAGTGCTACAAGGGTTAATTGCTATTACAAAAGAAGACTCCATCTACCTCATAGATTTCGCCTTCAAGCGTCATTAAGTCGAGAACTAGCTTAATATCATCGACGAGCATCTTACGCACGGGCGAGCGTGCTTTATTCGCCAAGTCGCGAGGTTTTGAACCGTCAGGATTAGCCAGCAAAAATCGTTTAACTTCCGAGCGGATTGCAAACTCATCACTGTCAGTTTCACTGCCTAGCGATCGTTCCGAATCATCAGCGCCAGAGTGGTAGAACTTTTCGACCGGTGATGCTGCATCTTCATTCATCAGCGCCTCTAACCGTTCCCGCCGTGATTCACCTGACGGCTTCGGCTCCGGTTGAGGATGAGGTACAGGAGCGATCAGAGCTGTCGGAACTGAGTAGAAAGGAACCGCGCCCCATCCGTTGATGGTTGAGTCGAAGAATGCTCGCTTAGTTAGCTGCAAGACCTCAGGAGATGGCTTACCGCTGAAAAAAGTTGAGCCGTTATCTAACAGACCTAAGTTGTCAGCACTCAGTAACAGGATGCGACGATAGACGTTTCTAACTCCCCCGGAAATTCCAAAGTCACCAGTGTTCGGAGACTGACTTACTAGCCACCCGTACTGCCGCCGAGATCGCCCCATTGAGCAAAGCGCATTGAATCCAGACATTAGCCCCGTGAACCATGATCCGGTTTTCTCCTTGACCGCTAGAGCCTCGTCAAAGATCAGGAGCTTTGGTGAGTTTGAGAATTGAAACTTAGAGATAAACTCGTCGATCGCTTCTTTAATCTTTTTCATTGAAGCGTCAGACGTGAATGGCTCGATTTTTACTGGCAAGTAGTGATCGACCGCTTGCCAGTACCAAGCTTCAGACGGATCAGCTTTAGGGTCAATCGCCCAAATTTCGATGTCAGGATGTAATCGCTTCACTGCTCTCGTTGCCATTGCGATCGTGACCCCTTTACCGCTTCCAGGTTGACCAACGATCAGAGTACTTTGGAGGTTGACCGCTAAGGATTCGGCAATATCTATTACTTCCGATTGCGGGACGCTATGAACAGTTCTAGCGCTCGGTCGTGCAGGCTGTACCTCTACTGCATTTAATCGGGTGTTCTCACCAACGGGTAACTGCCTTTGCACTTGCGATGGTTCCGACTGGTAGAGCGTGTCAAAGTTCATTGATTCAAAATCAGTCAGAATCTCCTTTGCGCCTGTTTCCATTGACATCTTTTCGCGAATCAGTTCCTCAAACAGTTGGACGATATCTTGCTTGGATACGTCGAAACCGGATAGCTGCCCATTTTGGGAATGCAGCGAGAATTGACCCATGAAGCTAAATACAAGCGAGTCATAGCACTCGACGATTACCTCTTTGGGCATTCCCCGCTTACCAAGTGCGTAAAGCAGTTTCAGCAACTCAGGGCACTCCTTCAAGATGAGGAACTCAGCTTCACGAGTGCTGTGTTCTTCTGCACTCCCCCGCGCTGAAACCACGTTGTAGATTCCGACCGCGAGAGGCGCGATTGCAGGGATGCCGATCCCTACCGTTGCCGCCAGCACAACCCCACCCGCGATGCCTAGAACGCCCAATCCATATCCCCACGTCTTTGCTCTGTCAGTCGCATGAGAATAGTCTTTCACCCACGGACGCAATGCCTGAGATGCTTCTACAGGTGACATGCCAAGCTCTAAGACCATGTGCCCGAATACGGTTTCTTCTTTGTCGGGAAAGGTCTTATCAATCGCGCTGCGACCATATTTTGATAGATTGCTCATGCCGTTCAACACTAATGAACTACTGAGAAGCTCCCAGGCGCGTAACCGTTTGGGAGCTTCGCTTTCACTACATATCGCTGTCAGCCTCTTGTCTCAGGCGGCGGCGTTGCAGGCGATATTTCTGCGATTCCCGTCCGGTCAATCGCGTCTGTTCTGCCCAATTGCCTAACGCTAGGGAGGCTTCAAACCCAAACACGGCGATTGCGGCCATGATGCAAGCGCCAATGCTGAGTGTTCCGGTCACTGTGAAGATCGGGAATGCCAGGAATGCCCCGACAAATTCCACGGCATAGAGCAAGTAGGACAACAGTTCAGAGCGTTTGTGCCCGCGATCGTGCGCCGTTCTTGCCCAATGCTTGGTCCGTTGCAGCATTGAAGGCTGGTCTTTGTGTTCTTTCGGGTCTACGAACCGTTGCAGTCCTAACTTGAAGGAAAGCTCATCAGCCACATCAGGCGCATATTTCGGCATCCTGGGAGCAATTTGAAGGTATTGAACTGCTGACGCAATCAGAGCAGAGAACGCGATCGCGGGCAGCCATCCGATACCACCAAGCAGGGGGACAAAAATCGGATTCAGCACTCGACTGTAGCCCGCGACTGAAACCGTTAGAGCCAGTCCTGCTCCTGCATACCCTAGAAACATCCAGGTATTCTTGTCGAGCGCCATGCGCTTGATGCCTGCAACCAAATCCCCGACGTAAGCAAGGGGTGAACCGTGTACGGCTTTTTCTTTGTTCTCGAACTCTTTGAACTGAGGGCGGTTAGAGTCAAACTCCTTATTTCCGGTACGAGTAGCAGGCGTTGATCTGGAAGTGTTGGGTTTCATTTGGTTTGACCTGGTAGTTGTAGTTTGCGGACGTTGAATAAGTAATCTCGAAGCTGTTCAGCAGGCACTTTGCGAATGTCGGTAATGCCTGAATCAGAGTTGATAGCGGTAAAGCCATTCACATCGCAAAGTGCCGTCCCAACGGGAAGCGTGCGCCCTTTCTCCCTCATGTTTTCTTCGTCGTAATAGACGGGTGCTCCGTCCACCATTGGGGTTTTAAGGCTCAGAACAATGCAGGTTTTGGCGCGTCGCATTGAGATTTCAATGTCCTTTGTGCTGGCATCTTCAATGTTCTGAATCACTGCTTTTTGAGCCTGCATCGTTTCACCGCCTTGGTAGAGAGAGGTCACGATCGGAACGAAAGACAGAGTTGCGGCAACCAGTCCCATGTATGGTCGAAGCTTAGGATTCATCGCCTCACCTCGGTTGGAACCTGAATCTGAAAAATGATGCCGCGATCGCGAATCCAGTAACCAGCAGTGAAAGCAATCACCACGAGAATTGTTGCCATTACTCCACCGATCGATGAGTCGTCATCTTTGTGGTAGTTGCTCATCGCGCGTAAATTCCTCGCTCAAGTTGAAGTGCTAGAAGTTGGATCAGCCTCATCGACGTTCCTTCGTCAGGATCTTCGTCGGCAAAGTGGTCTAGAAAAGTAATGACGTTCGGGCTTTTAGGTTCGCTGTAATGCCGATTTAGCGCCTGTTCCAACGTCCAACCCTCTCCGCCTGACTCGCGATCGATGGTGTCTAAGTGCTGCCAGTTGGCAAACAGCAAGAGGATATGAGTCTTGTCGGATGCCGATAGATGCTCCAAACCGTCTCCAAACTGGTCAGCAAGGGCGATCGGAGTTCCTCGCGTGAAGTGATAGCTAAGGCTTGTGTCAAGCTGCGACATAATTAGAAATCCTCAAAATGATTGTGTTTCGGTCGTTAAGAGGTGAAGGGTGCTGTGGTCTGCCAGGATTGAGCACCCTTTTAGATGGATTAGCGTTGCTCTGCTTGTCCTGGTGAATCTGAATCAAGTTTTTCTTGAACCTGCGCCATGTGTTGGAGCAATCGATCGATGTCTCTCTCAAATGGTTTGTAAGCTTCAGGACGATCGCAGAGAAGCTGAAAGATACGGGCGCTGGCGTTGGAAATTTCGTCTGAAATCATCGTTCTTTTCTCCACTGTGGTGACAATTTTGATTTAGGCAGAAGTGCCATTTAGCCTTTTTTCTGATGGTCAGAACAAGTCGCCTAAACCTTCTGTGGGGTCATTCAAGGCGCTTGTTGTGCTTTGTCCTGGTGCTGACTTAGAAAGGGCTTCAGCCTTGCAAATGGGCTGGCAAAAACCTCTTTTGTGGTCCAGAAGAATGACTGCAATAACGTCAGTCAACTCGGTCAACTCCAAGTCTGTGGCGACCGCTTCAACGTATTTCATTAGGTCGTTTTTGATGCTCACCCGATTCGTTTGAAACATTTCTAAGCAGCCTCCGAACTTAACTTCTGAGCGATCTTCTGAAGCCCACGAGCATTACTCCAAACCGGATCAAGAGCGATACTGTAGCCTTTCTGCGTCAATGCCTGATCGAGCATTGGAAGTTTGCATCCTCCCCCGATCGCTAGTCGGGAATCAGCGCCAGCAGTCCACTGACCGAGGAAACTTGTCACAGGCGCGAGTGCTTCGCCAATCCAGGCTCTAATCTCGGTTCGGTAGATGCCCTCAAAATTAAATGCGGTTGTGCCGTAGTTGAACGATCGGTTCTCAATGCCACGTCTAACTAAATGGCGATCGCCTTCTCTACCAGTCAGGAATCGCCTCATTTCAGTGTTGCGGCAAATCCTATCGATTAAGTTCTCAACACCCATCGGGAGAGTCTTACTGTCGATGCGCTTACCGCCAGCGCCGTAGACACTGCCGATCGTCGTCCCGTTGCCAACATCAAGAACAATTGTTGTCCCGTCGATCACAATATTTGAGCGATTTGCGACCAGAGCCGCGCTGCCTTCTGGAAGCACTTTGAGCACTTGAACGCGAACGATCGTAGAACTTGCATTCAGTCCTAGTTGAGCGATGTGTGTTCCTTGCAATGATTTTTTTAAGTCGTCTCCGAGAGTTTCTGCATCGTGGATGCTGCAGACCAAAGAGAGGTTGATTTCTTTGTACTCGGTTAACCCGGTTAACGCTGCCAGGAGAAGAGGCAAGGCAAACTGAGTTTTCCCGTCTGCCGAATCAGTAACACGTTTTGCACCTAGTGGAGAGTGTTCAAC
Source organism: Myxacorys sp. (assembly GCF_059501405.1). NCBI lineage: Bacteria > Bacillati > Cyanobacteriota > Cyanophyceae > Leptolyngbyales > Leptolyngbyaceae > Myxacorys > Myxacorys sp. The sequence goes on along the minus strand of NZ_JCACCM010000110.1, from coordinate 8,097 downwards.
AGCGCTCAAGCCTCCGAGCCATTCGTTACCTGTTAGAGCGTAGCGATCGCCGCTTATGTACCGAACAAAGCCACGAGATGGAATGTCGGCAGGCGACTTTTGAAGGTCAAAAACGTAGCTAGGAATGTAGATTTCATGCCCGTTTGAAGCGATTTTGACGCCACCGTTGCCAATGTCCAACCCACAAACCAGCGTTAGGCAGTCGCCGCCAGAGCTTGCTAGAGGCTGTCTTTCAAGGTCGATCGCGTATGTCATTTTTGAATATTTCTCCTTTTGCGCTGCCAGCGATTGTCATGTCGAAGCGGTTGCTGGCGTTCTTAGGTAAGTTATAGCACAATTTGTAGCTGCTTGTAGCTATTTGTGTCAAAATTGGATCACCTAGACCTTAAACAGCTACAAATAAAGGATTTTAAGCCACATTATGTATCATGAATGTGACAACACACACAGCGAAGCCGTGAGCAAACGACTGCATGTAACCTTGCCCGACGGGGCTTACGGAAAGCTTGAGCGTCTAGCCGAATCAGAGGCTAGAGCTGTAGCAAATCTGGCGGCGTACCTTATTCAGAAAGCGCTGGACGAATTGGATGAGCAGGGGAGAATTCCTGCGGACAAAAGTAGTGCCAAGTAGGAGGCGGAATGCCCAAAAAATCACATTTAGAACGATCGCTCGAAACATTGGTGGATTTGTCTGAGATGAGCCGCAAATCGACCGCAGCAGGGTTTGACCGAATGACAGCGGCGATCGAGGCTCTCACGTTGAATGTGGGTCAAATGGCGTCGCAGCAGAGATACACCACGGCGAGCATAGACCGCCTGATTGAAGGGGTTACGCGACTAGAGGCTTCGGTTGAACGTCAAAACGCAGCGATCGACGGGCATCTAAGGTTGTCCGAAGCTCAAGCGGCAAATATTGCAGAATTGACCCGACTCGCAACCCGACTAATTGATCAGCGGACAGCTTAACGGTAGTTCAAACGATCGCTTTATATCGGCTGTGCTAATCTAAGTACATGAGACTGACGAGACTGCGTAAACACTATAAGTGTGGCTCTGCTAAACCTTTAGCGGAACATCTAGCGTTTCCTGTATCAATTAGAGACTCAAACAGTTCTAAACAGCAAACGCTCGATCTGGGATCTTCGCGACCGGATCGTTTTCGCTGTTTGTGGGTTAATTAAAAATCCGCAAAAAAATAAGGCTCCCCGGCAAGGGAACCTCGGTCGAAAAAAAAACTTCAGGCAGATTTCAAAAATGAATAATTTTGATTCTTACCCTTGTACTACTAGGGTAGGTCATCTAACAGGCAAGTGCAACTGTGCGGCCTGTACTACTATTATAGCCGACATTGAGGTTGATAATCATTCTCAAAACGACTTTCCACTATCCTCAAAGACCGAAACAGAGAAGGGTAAACCTTTAACGCTGGAAGATTTCGCGGCACAGATAGAAGACAAGTTTGTTAGAACGAGTTGTTTCGATCCTGAGTTCTTCAATGCTGCGATGCAGTTTGTAAGGGACACCGCGATCGATAATGCTGGCGATGTCACCTACCCGATCGCTGAAGCTCTGAATTGGAATGTCACTCGATTTGGTCGCAGACATAGAGAAAATCAGTTTGCGGTACTACTCAAACAGGAAACAGGGGGAACTTGGCAGTCCAAACTATCGCACCCATTCAAGGACTCAGACGGCAGGATTCAGAAGTACACAGCACCGAAGGGTGAGCCAGGCAGCCCAAAAGGAAGCAACGATCGCGCTTGGTTGCCGCCCGTCCCCCCCTCGATTCGGGAAAAGGTCGCAAAGCGCTATGGCGTAGATGTTCCGATGGACGGGCTTTTCTGGCCTTGGGTCGCTGAGCAGACAGAGTTAGAGATAGTCCTTACAGAGGGAGGGGGAAAGTCTGGAAGCGTCCTATGCGACGGAACGATTACGATCGCTCTCTACGGATGCAACAGCGGCAACTCACCAGACCTAGAGCCGTTTCTCAAAAAAGGTCGCAAGTTCATAATCGCCTTTGACCAAGACTCAGACCTCAAAACGCGACTCAAAGTTAACGCTGGAATTTGCGCCCTAGCAGTGCGAATTCTGAAGGCTGAAGGCTCGGTCAAAATTGCGTCTTGGAATCCTGAGAGCGGTAAGGGCATTGACGATCTGAGGTTCAACAAAGGGCATGAAGAAGCACGTCGAGCGATCGCTGATGCTGTCCCATTCCGAACCTGGAAAACCTCTTACCTTACAGAGCTAACTATCCCCGTCGATTACGAGATAACAGGGAAGCGGATTACAGACGCAGACATCGCGGCTATTCGTAGGAAGATGCCAAGTAACACTAAGCTGATCTACTTGCGAGCGCACAAAGGAGCAGGGAAGACTCGCGCCATGAGCCTATTGACGCAAGGGAAAACGAAACTCGTTCTAGGGCATCGGCTTCAGCTAATGGCGGAATTAGGGAGAGTCCTAGGAGTCCCGGATCTTCAATCACTGAAGAGAAAGGCGTACAAGGGCGGGGAAAGTTTCAGAGACACGATCGCCAAGCTTGAATCCCTCGCCCTTTGCGTGAACAGCTTCCACGAAGATACTGAGGCGAGCTTTAGTGCCGACGAATGGAAAGATGTTGATTTCATCGTCCTTGACGAGGTTGAGCAAGTGATTTGGCACTTGCTGGAAAGCGGAACGCTAAACGAAGGCAAGCGGGTGAAAGTAGCGAGAGAGTTCTTCAAACTTCTGCAGCATTGGGCGAGTCCTGAGAGCCACACGGTACTGATTGCAGCAGACGCAGATTTAAGCCTAGCGACAAGCTTCATTAGTGATGCCATTGGTGAAGTCCCAACGTTTACAGTTTCCAGCACCTACAAGAACGAGTCTTTTAACGTTATCGACTACCCAAACAAAGAGGTTTGGATCAAGTCCCTAATCTCGAAGGCTGGCGAGGGCAAGAAGCTCTTTATCACGTCTTCGGGACAGGCAAAGGAGTGTGAGTGCGGGACGATGGCTTTAGAGAGCCTCCTTAAAGGGAAGTTCCCCAAGCTCAGAATTTTAAGGATCGACAGCGTGACGTTAGAACTGGCTGATCATCCCGCATACGGTTGCATGAGCGATTTAGATAAAGTGCTGATTAATTACGACGTTGTGATTGTTTCGCCCTCCCTTGAGACAGGGATCTCGATCGACATCAGAGGACACTTCAATTATGTGTTTAGTTATGCAGGGGGAAACACGCCCGTAGCTAACACTCGGCAAACAATGAATCGACCTCGTGAGCCGATCGAGCGCCACTTGTTCGCGGTTGAAAATGGCTGTGCATGGGTTCCGGGTACAGGGAACTTGTGCAGTCCTAAGCAGATTCGCGAGTCGATCGATCAAATGCGGGACGCGAAGCTAAACCTGCTTCACATGAGCGAGCTTGAAGAGGGAAAGCTTTCACCCGATCTTTTTGAAGGATGTCTCGACACTTACGCGAGAATGGCGGCGAGACAGAACGCAGGCAACTACAAGCACCACGAATCCTTGATTGAAGGATTGAAGTCTGAAGGATGCAACATCATTCAGGCTGATGGCGACTGCGATCGTTCATCTATCAAACTAGAGCTAGAACAAAACAAAGAAGCTCTTTCAGAAGCGGAACTAATAGCAGCCGAAAACGCCCGTCAGTTAACGCCAGAAGAGTACGAGAAGATCAAAGGGAAAGTTAAGCGAGACGACGCTCAAAGGTTTGAGGCTATGCGTTACGAGATCTCTGCCAAATACGCGACTCAAGACGTGACAAAGCTTCTCGCAGGTAGAGACGGCTACGGATGGTACAAGCCGCTTAGATTGCATTTTTTCTTGACTGTGGGGCGAGAGCATCTGACGGCTAGAGATGCTAGAAAAGTTCGAGCAGAACTTAAGGACGGTCAAATCTTTGCGCCTGACCTCAACCGATGCACGATCGCGGACAAGATCGTGGCTCTGGAGAGGATCGGTTTCGCTGGCATCCTTTCCAGAATGGAGGGGGGGGAAGCAATCCCCGACAATGATCCTGCACTCGTAAAACTCAAGGAAACTTGCGATCTCTACTCGAAGGAGATCAAAAAAGTGCTAGGGGTCGATTTGAAGCCGTCAAATGCGCCACACACTATGCTAGGCAAGCTTTTAGACCTTGTAGGACTAACAAAATGGGAAACTTCGGTTAAACTCCCGTACCCGGAAATCGGGATAAATAGTTCTACTTCTCGCAAAATTCCGGGTACAGATTCCCAAAAGGTCAAAGCTTGGAAGCTCCCCAAACTAGATCAGCTTTTATCCCAGAAACAGAAAGACGCCAAAGGAACGAAAAAGGTTAATCAGTACACGGCATGGGCGATCGATGATGGCCGCGCCGAAGTCTTTGCCCGCTGGATGGCAGACGAAACCGAGAAAGCATTCTCTAGCACCGATGAAACGGCATCACGTCAAAACGTACCGGAGAATCAGCAGAACGAGGCAGAGGACGATCTAGCCTCATCTGAGGAGCAGTTGGCAGACTTGATCGAGATGTGGAGCTTAGCGATTGGGGATGTTGAGATTCAACAGTCTCTCATCAATTCTTGGCAGGCAGTGATCAGCGATCGCCACTTGGCTCAATTACCTGGTTACTTGGATCTCGTTCGTAGTTGCAATATTGGACCCGACAAAATGACAGGGATTGGTTATGAGGGCTGCGATCTCTCGCCTATTAGTCTATGAAAATGGCACTTTGCAAAACTTGAATTATGAGGGATGTAGGAAGCCTTTGAATCACGTGTGCTTTATGCATACATGGGCTTTACACACGTGATTGTACAGCAGGTGTCAAGCTCTCTAGGTGTAAAGTCCCTGCTTAAGTCAAGCGACTGTGAAATACCAGAGTGAGGATACGCCGCGAAAGCGCTTGACGGTTAGTGAAACCGCTAAGCTTTTAGGCTACTCCGGGGGCTTTGGGTAATTTGTGCTTCTACCCATAAAGAAACAGTAGAATTGTTTTGATAATTTCTTTTGTTTCGAATATTGCGATTAAATGATTGTGTGTGTATAGTAGAAGACGAGGGAAAACAAAATTGCAAAATATGCTTGCTTTTGTAATTGAGAATCAGCCAATTTTAGATGTCTTCTGTTAGGTCAGCCCTGGCACGAAGCCTAGTAGAGCTAAATCTCCGTTTTAATTTCCTTGAAAACATAAATTCCACTGCTTCAGTAGTAAAACACTGTGAAAGCAGTTACTTAAAGGTGCAAGGCTATGTCCAAGATTCATAATGCTCCGATTACTATTAATCCTCAAGCAGGTGAAATGGATGCGCTTCAACATCTTGAGCGTCTTGTTACGGATGGGAGTTCCTATCCTAAGCTAGTGGGTTCTGATGGGAAAGAAATTCCCTTGACCGACTCTATTTACCAAGCTTTGCATCAGGTTGTTAAAGCTTTGGCTGCAGGGCAAGCAATTTCCTTAGTTCCGACTGAAAGGGAGTTGAGCACTCAGGAAGCTGCTGATTTACTGAATGTTTCTCGTCCTTATCTTGTGAAGATTCTGGAGCAAGGCGTGATTCCCTTCACAACGGTTGGTAAACACCGTCGCGTTAAATCACAAGATTTAATGATGTATAAAGAGTCACGAGATGCTCAACGTCGTCAAGCGCGCAAAGTACTAATAGAATTTATGGAGGAAGAAGGTCTATATGACTAAGATGGGGGAATTGTTGCTTCTCAAGCTTAGCTGTGACCTCTTTATCTGTTCTTCTAGATGCATGTGTCCTATTTCCCTTTCGTCTATGTGATGCCTTGCTACTTTTAGCAGAGAAGGAATTGTATAGAGTCCATTTCTCTCAACAAATTCTGGATGAGGCCACTCGTAACCGCGTGAAACGCGGGAAGATGACAGAAAAGCAAGCAAAAGTATTTCAACAGCGAATAATTGAATATTTTCCAGACGCTTTGGTGGACGTTCCACCGGGCTTAGCGGACGTGATGACTAACCATGAAGGGGATCGTCACGTCCTTGCTGCTGCTGTAGTTGCAAAGGTTGATTTGATTGTTACGTCGAATTTAAAGCATTTTCCAGCAACATCTTTAGTGCCTTGGAACATAGAGGTTCAACACCCTGATGATTTTCTGAACAACTTATGCGATTTGCATGGAGATGAAATTCTTTACAGCTGCATTGAAGAGTTAGTCGTGCCATACAAAAAACCCCCAATGACCGCTCTAGATCTTCTAAAACGTTTTGAAGAAGAACGTCCTAAATTTGTCGCGCGGATTATGATGTATCGATATGGCGAAGTCGTTACATCCGTAGCACGAAAATATCGGCAAATAATGGCTGGGACCAATGACCTCTGCTATACGGGACAGTACTACCAGATTTGTGATGGGAACGGCACTCTTACGGTTACTGAAAAAGAAACATATCGAGAAGTAATTCGAGCTAGCAGTGAACAAATGTCAGGAAATATTCTGACTAAAGATGTCGAAATGTTCATAAAGGCTGCCAAAGAGATAGAAAACGCGCCAGCAAAAGAAGCACTTAAGTCTTAGAAAAACTGCAACAACTCAATCGTCTCAGTTATGGACTAATTTCCAGTTATTGATGTTGTAATGCACTGTCGGACCCAAAGCCTAAGTACTGCGCGATCGCTGGCTCTACAATCTCCACAAAACACCTCAACCTCTATCCCTGCTTCTTTTTCATCCATCGGTGATGAAATTCCGCGCGTTGCATCCTGCGCAAACTGCGCAAACTCGCTTGATCGCGTCCTCTATCGGTGCCTCTACAAACTCCACAAATTGCCGCGATCTCGCCCTATTGTTGGCTGTGCAAATTGTGCAAACCGCCGCGATCTCTCTCCCTGTCTAATTTCCCTCAAAGCTGAGGAAAAGTCAGCTCAGGCTAAAACAACACCCTGGAAAGCTCACGGCGCACTCGATCACCGTTTTGTGTTCTCGTGGTCAGAAATCGTTTACCTGGTTCCGCCTCAATCTTTTGGAAAATAGAGCTTTGCCGTCCCTGATTTTTTCTCTTGCGTCCAAGTAATTCCGGTCATCTGCTCCAAATAAGCCTCCAAAGAATCGAAGCCAGCAGCGGCTGCATTCCGCTTCAGATTGCGCCAGCTCAGCCCATAGAAATCGCACAGGGCGGTCTGGCTCAACCCCTCGGCCGCATTGGGAGGCAGAACCCCATAATCCTTTAGTGCAACTTTCCCAGTCGTCGATTGACGCTGTTCGACAATGGATCGTACTGCCTCGCCTTCCGTTGAATGGCTGTCTAACGCCTGTTTAACATTTGTTTTACGTTCTGTTCTACGATCGTTAGACAGTCGTTTAACACTTGCCTCACCTTCTGTTAAACGACTGTCTAACGCTTGTCTAACAACGCCCTCCAATACTGTTAAACGCTCGTCTAACACTGTCAAACGATCGTGCTCTGGTTCCGGCTCCGGTTGCGCCAGCCCCAGGCGGAGCAATTCGATGATGATGTCCGTCCTGGTCCTTCCTTCTGTGGCGCGATCGTCGATTTGCTTTAGTAGGTCGGTCGGAATTCTGATGCCAACGATCGGGGAAGCCATGATGTTGAACATGTGTTAAACGATGTTAAACAGTGTCGCACGATCGCGCTCTTCAGTCCTTCAGTTGACAGAGGACTTAGAAGCCTCGACGCCGTAATCTCTAAGGGTTGATTCCCCGCAGCTCTGCTGCGCCCGTCCAATACAGCGTCAACGGTGCTATTGAGCGGAATCGAGCTGCGAAGCGTGCGAGTGGAGCGAAGTGATACTCCGTCCGCTTGCGGCGGAGACGTTCATTCACTGCTGGCTATATAAATTTCAATTAGTTGTAGAAATTTTTAAACCCAAAAAATTTCTTTGGAATATCAAATGTTTTGATATCGTTGTGCGAAAAGTAAGATGTTTGTCCCTTCCGCACCTCAGAAAAGATTTAGAAATGACAGATTCAGAATCGACAAAATGCGTGGATGCTAGAGCAACAGAAACTAGGCTCCAAAAAGAGTATGACTTAGCCAAGCAGTCTTACACTGAAACAGTGAGTGCTTTCAAAGATTGCACAACCGCTCGCACAGCCGCTGCTGGCGTAGCAGCGACAGCAGCGGCG
>NZ_JCACCM010000109.1:0-22298 GCF_059501405.1 Myxacorys sp. | reverse complement strand
TGGATATTCCAAGAATTTCCCCTTATTTTATCCTACCTAGAGTGATGAAAGAGGGGTATTGTCCATGTGCAGCCACCGATTGCAATCTTGGAGAACATGCTGACTATCAGAGTCCATCTGGATGATACAGATGAGTTAAATGGAGCATTGCACGTCATTCCTGGCTCACACAAGTCAGGGCGTCTGTTGGCTGAAGAGATTCAAGATTGGAAAGAAAAGAGGAATAGCGTAACGTGCAGAATAGAGAGGGGCGGAGCCATGATAATGCGTCCATTACTATTGCATTCATCTTCAGCAGCCATAGATCCAAGGCACAGGCGCATGCTGCATCTTGAGTATTGTTCAGCAAAGTTGCCGAATGTGCTGAAATGGTATGAGTCTTAAGTCGCTAGCTGTCTAACACCCATCTTGGAGCGGATTCGCTCAAATCCTTTTCATTGCAAAGTTTCTGATAACCGCTCAACACTATTGATCTCTAGATAATTCCATACTTTCTCCCGACTTGGGTAAACGCCTCTACACATTGGTTCAGATGCGATCGCGTATGAGCCGCTGATATTTGAACCCGAATGCGAGCTTGACCCTGTGGCACAACGGGATAGCTGAACCCGATGACGTAAATGCCCTCGTTTAACAAAGCCTGCGCCATCTCTTGAGCCAGCTTCGCCTCGTAAAGCATGATCGGCGTAATCGGATGCACGCCAGATTTGATCTCGAAGCCGCGATCGCTCATCTGCTGACGAAAATAGGACGTGTTTTCCATGAGTCGATCGCGCAACTCGCTGGACTGGTTCAGCAGATCCAGCACTTTAATGCTGGTGTAAGCGATCGCGGGGGCCAACGTATTAGAAAACAAATAGGGGCGCGATCGCTGACGTAGTAAATCGATGATCACTTGACGTCCCGATGTAAACCCTCCAGATGCTCCGCCCAAGGCTTTGCCTAGTGTACTAGTAATAATATCTACTCGTCCGCTCACGCCACAGTGCTCCGCTGAGCCACGTCCCGTCGCACCCAACACTCCTGTCGCATGGCTGTCATCCACCATAACCAAGGCATCATACGTTTCTGCTAGGTCACAAATTTGTGCTAGTTGAGCAATATCACCATCCATACTAAACACCCCGTCAGTGGCAATCAATCGGATTTTGGCTGATTGCACAGCTTGAAGACAGTGTTCTAACTCCTGCATGGCGCTGTGAGCGAACCGATACCGCTGCGCTTTGCACAGACGCACTCCATCAATAATGCTGGCATGGTTGAGCGCATCACTAATCACGGCACAATCGGCATCTAGCAGCGTTTCAAATAACCCACCATTGGCATCAAAACAAGACGTGTACAGAATCGTGTCTTCTGTACCCAGAAATGTCGAAATTTTGGCTTCTAACGTCTTGTGAATGCTTTGGGTTCCACAGATAAAGCGCCCCGATGCCAAACCAAAGCCGTACTGAGCGATTCCGGCTTGAGCGGCGGCAAGCACCTTTGGATGATTGGCAAGCCCCAGGTAATTGTTGGCGCAGAAATTGAGGACGTTGCGATCGCCCTGAACCATAATTTCGGCCCCTTGCGGAGTCATTAAAATTCGTTCTTCTTTGGCAAGGTTCGATTGGTGAATTTCATCTAAAACAGATTGAAAAATTGAAGTGGCTGTTTTGTCCATCACCGCAATGCTCCTATCTCTTGACTTTCAACTCCTGGCTCTTTGCTTCTGACGTCCACCTTTGCCAGCATTTCTTCTACGATCGCTGCCAAACTATACTGGTGCTGCCAGCCCCAGTCTGCTCGTGCCTTAGAATCATCAATGATCGAGGGCCAAGAATCCGCGATCGCTTGCCGAAAATCGGGAGCGTAATCGCACGTAAAATGCGGCAGATGTTTTTGAATTTCGGCAACAAGTTCTGCGGCTGAGAAGCTGACAGCAGCAATGTTGTAGCTAGAGCGAATTTTGATTGCATCTGCGTCGGCTTGCATGATGCCAAGAATGGCGCGAATGGCGTCAGATATATACATCATCGGCAGGCGCGTCTCTGGGCAAACAAAGCAAGTGTAGGTGCCCGTTTGAAGTGCAGCATGGAAAATTTCTACAGCAAAGTCAGTTGTGCCGCCGCCCGGAGGAGTGCTATAGCTAATAATTCCAGGCAATCGCAGGCTGCGGACATCGACTTGAAAGCGTTGTGCGTAATAGTGACACAACAACTCTCCAGTCACTTTGGTGATGCCGTAAAGGGTGGCAGGATCTTCAACCGTGATTTGAGGCGTGTTGAGCTTGGGGGTGTGCGGTCCAAAAACGGCGATCGAACTTGGAAAAAATACTTGGAGCTTGAAGGCTTGTGCGACCTCCAAAACATTCCGTAGTCCGTTGACATTGACATCCCAACAGCGATCGGGATGCTGTTCTCCTTTGGCAGATAGGACTCCTGCTAAATGGTAGATTGTATCGATTTGATAATGTTCAATTAGCTTTTGTAGCTGTGTTCGATCGGTAACGTCTAAGACTTCGTAACTGAGTGAACGGTTATGTGAAGGGATTCTCCACCCACTCTCGATGACATTGAACATTCCATAGTGCTGTCGTAAGGCGACTACCAAGTCACTCCCCAACTGACCACTCGATCCTGTCACTAAAATCTTATTCATACTAATTCAATTTTTAGAGGCGATAATGGCTGTCTGAGAAGTCAGAAATCAAGAGAGATTCTGGCTTCCTAGCTCTTGGCTCCCCTCGAACATCAAATTGCGATTAAAAATTGTCACCGGACGTACTGCTACCTCATGCAGCGTGTGCAGCAGGCGCTGAAGTTCTTCAATCGTGTTGTAGTGGGTGCAGCCGATTCGCAACAAGCCGCCACTTTCCTCAATTCCGAGTCGTTGAGTCAGGCTCAGCGCATAGAAGTTCCCGTTCCAGGTGAAAATGCCGCGATCGCCTAATGTTTTTGCTAGTTCAGCGGGGGAATGTCCAGCAACACGAATTCCGACCGTCGGTGTGCGCCAAGCAAATTGCGCTGGATTGGTAATGCCGTAGAGGGTGACTCCAGGAGTTTCTAGCAAATGAGGGATCAAATATTGGGACAGCGATCGCTCATATTCTTGAATGGCTACCATTGCTCTAGCGAGAGCATTTCGTCGATCTGTGACCGTATGATCCGTGACCATATGATCAGTGACTGGATGAGCAGTGACCGTAGGTGAAGCTTGCTCACCTAACTGAGCTAAATACTCGATCGCGGCCACCACTCCCGCGAGTCCCTCAAAATTCTGAGTTCCCGTTTCCCACCGAAATGGAACTTCTTCAGAAGCAGGACGGGGCTTGTAAGGCCGTAGCCGAACCAAATGTTCTCGTTTGCTGTAGAGAATGCCAACATGCGGCCCGAAGAACTTATAGGCAGAGCAAACGAGAAAATCACAATCCAGCGATCGCACATTGATCAACCCATGCGGCGCATAGTGAACCGCATCCACAAACACCCATGCCCCCACAGCACGAGCTAACCGAACCACGCTCGCGACTTTGTTGATGGTGCCCACTGCATTCGAGGCGTAACCGATCGCCACTAATTTTGTGCGCTTCGTAATCTGATGCGCCAGATCGAGCATATCCAGGGTGCAGTCATGCTCACAAATGTTTACTGTGCGAACAATCACACCCCGTTCTCGAAGGGCGACCCAAGGCGCTACATTGGCATCATGGTCAAGACTGGTAACTACAATCTCATCACCGGGTCGCAATTCTCTCGCGATCGATCGACTAATTGCAAACGTGAGCGTCGTCATGTTCGCCCCAAACACCACCTCATCGCGATCGCAGCCTAAAAAATCGGCAACCGTCGATCGTGCCTGTTCTACCAGCGCATCGGTTCGCGCGCTGGTGGCAAAGGCTCCATGCAGATTGGCATTTGATGTCATCAAGTAGTCAGCGATCGCGTCAACGACCCGCCTCGGAACTTGAGTGCCACCCGGCCCATCCAAAAATACAACTGGATGTCCATTCATTTCTTGCCGCAGGGCAGGAAATTGAGCACGAATCCAACCCAAATCGAGAACAGTCATGGGAATCTCCTATTAGGGAAGGAGCCAAGAGCTAGAAGTCGGGATGTTGTTAGGGAATTCAAACATCGGAGCCAGAATGACTCGTCAGGTTCAAACAGTAGAAATTGGTAGCTAGCTACCTCTTGTCTCCTAACTCTTACCTCTGAAAACACTCACTTCTCATCCGGCGGAAACAGCCCCGGACACGTTAGAACAAAAACATCTCTAGTTCCTTGCTCGGCTCCAATCACATTCACTGGCGAAGTGTAGTGAAAGTATTGAGCATCCCTAAATACGAGAAATTCCCCCGGATTTAATACTTTGCTAAATGCTGGAGGCCCACCGTCTTTTGATTTGTCTTTTGATTTGTCTTTTGATTTGTAAAGATGAGTTTCGCCGCCGCCAATGTTGCTGCGATCGACTGAAAAAATTCCGACAATATCCACACCATCCCGATGGATTCCTTCTGGTGCAGGATTACCAGATTTTTGGGAGGATGCAGTTGTGCGAATTTGGTGAACTCCGATCTCTTGAGAAGTAGAACACGGTTGGCAGAACTGAAAAAATTCCCAAATTAATCGTTGAAAATCTTCTAGTTGAATCAATTCGTCATCTAGCTCAGAGTACTCTCGAACCACGTCTCCTAACAATGGATTGTATTGCCTGCTCTGAAACAAGCGCCGATGAGGCAACTTGATTAAGCGATCGCCAACTATTTTGAAGTGGGAGAGCCGCCTAAACCGGTAGTTGCCCTCTAGGTAAGGATCTTCTGGAAGATGCTCAAACGAGCGTTTGAATTCATCGACCTTAATCGCTGTTAGCATCTCCAACACGTAGCTAGCCAGACAATTAGCTTCTGGCTTAATGAATTCTTCTAATTGAGATAAATTTAACATTTGATTTCCTCACTCAAATCAACACCAACAGATCAAGTAATCGACTGCCTGTGAAAAGTTATGGAATCAGAAAAAACGTGAAAACAACTAAACTCTGGCGGATTCTAATCTAAAATTATGGTGTTAGAAGTATTACGTTTTGTAGCAATCGTCTACAACAGTTGAGTTGATAGATGCGACAATGCAACTTTATCGACAACACATTATGCAGATGCTGTGCTGAAGTAGAAGTTTTAATGTATTGTCTACATCATTATTGTAATTACATTTCGATGGGATTGTCGATCTCTAACTGGTGTGTCTAAATTACTGCGCGTATTGAGTTATAGTGCAAAAAGAAAATATCCCTGTTTCTCGATCGGTTGACGTGAGATTAAAATAAATTCCATTCTTGCTTAGGAATACGCTTGTGCCTTTTAATGCAATTTCCTACTTGGCTCCTAATTGGATGGAATACTATCAAGCAGTCGTTCTATTTCTAGGTCGAGTGCTGCAATGTGAAACCCAGTTTGTATCCAGTAATCTTGACCCCCTGAACGATTTACGGTTGCAGGAAGATAACGTTGATTTAGCGTTTATCTGTGGATTGCCCTTTATTCGGCAGTGTCGAACAGCACCTAAGCAATTGAGAGCGATTGCAGCTGCGGTAATGCAAGCGGAGCGTTATCAAAATCGTCCCATTTATTTCTCGGATGTCATTGTTCAAGCCGAAAGCCAATTTCAGACCTTCTCAGATTTAGCAGGCTCAACGGTTTGCTATAACGATCCTGGCTCGAATAGCGGTTATTACCTGCTTCGGTATCGCCTGCTGCAAGAACAATGCTCGACTCGCTTCTTTAAAACTGCAGTTCAATCCGGTTCTCATCAGCGATCGATTCGTTGGGTGATTGAGGGTAAAGCAACTTGTGCTGCGATCGACAGTACGGTTTTGGAACAAGAATTCCGCGTATTTCCGGAACTATCGCACCAGGTACGAACCATTGAATCGAGTGATCCCTGTCCGATGCCACCGATCGTTGTGTCAGCGCATCTCGATGATGATTTAATTAGAAAAATTCAAGCGGCATTGCTTCAACCTGACAAAGAACTAAAAGCTGCAATGGCAAAGATGAACGTGAAACGGTATGCAAGTGTTAACAATGAAGACTATGAAGCGATCGCTAAAATTTATGACGCTGTAACAAACTCTCGCTTCAGCCAGCTTTGACATGGGACATTGCCTGCCAGCGGGAATACCGTTTTTTGCCTTGCTCATTCTGCAAGACCGCATGGTGGTAAATTTGCTCAAATAATTTTCGCTGGGTATGGCTGCCGCCGATCCGATGCAATTTAGGCAAACGCGGGCGTATTTCTGCGATCGCCGTTGACCAATCTGATTGAGCATGGGCAATTAACCCTCTCGCGCTCGGAATCGTCATGTGAAGCCAAGCATATTGCGACTCTGCCGGAACTCGATGGGCATGAAGGGTTAAACTTTGCAGCAATTCATTGACCCAATCTGTGCATTCCGCACGAGCTAGGGCATAAACATAGTGCAGATCTTGGAACGGTAAAGCGTGCTCGTGTAAGCGTGGGTAAAGATATGGAGCTAACGTATTCCAACGTTGACCAACATTCACTCCCTGCAATTCCAACCGCAGTAATGTTGCGATCGCGCCGACTTGATCTTTAGAAGAGAAGGGGTTAGCACGTCCCCAAATGTGTTGATCATACAGTTCCAACACTTTTTCCACGTTCCCCAATGCTAGATAGTAGAGTGCGATGTGCCACCAATTATGGGTGTATAGCATTGAATTGCATTCCTCCCAAGTATCCGAATGGCTTTCCATCCAAATAATGCCTGCTTCTGGGCGATTCTGCTCTTCGAGAACATGACCAATCGCATGTTGCGCCCACGGATCAAACCGATTTAATGCGATCGCCTCTAGTCCAACGTTCATCGCCTGATTCAACTCGCCGCACTGCTCCAATCCAAACGCGATCATTCCATACAAATAGTGCAAGTGAGGATTGTCAACATTTGCAGGCAATACTTTCTCGGCGATCTTTAGCAATCGTTCGGCTTCTCCTCGATAGAAGTAGTGGTATTGTCCCTGCTGGACGGAAATCAAATCTCTTGGATATTTTTCTGCGATCGCTTCGTGTAGATTGATTGCCTCAGAAATTGCGCCTCGCGCCCAAGCTGAGATCGCGTTGATGTACCATTGCTCCCGTTCGGTTGCCAACCTTGCATAACGTTGAGCAGCTCTCAAGTGCAACATCGCAGTACGACGAGCGATCGCAGTTTCTTGAGATAGGTAATAGGCCGCCGCATAAGCTTGCGCGATCGCGCAAGTTGAATCTGCTGACAGTACCTGTAGGATAGCGTCTTCGGCTTGGTTACCATAATAAAAAGCTTGATCGATGAATCGATTCAGTGCGTCGATTACCCCGGGAGAACCGCTTCGCAACGCGCTGCGCAAATTTGTGCTGATGGCAAGCCCCTGAGAATCAGTCACCATAAGAAACCTCCTAAACAACGGTTAATCTACCGGAATACCGTATTAACTCCGCTGAGTATGTCACACCGCCATAAATATGGACAAGTAAAGTTGGTTACATAACCGCAAATTGTCAGGCTTGCAGTTCAGTAACTTGTGCGGCTTATCTTGAAAAAACTTTAGACAACTTGCAGCGATCGCACAAAAATCTTTAAAGAGGTCTTGCTTGCTAACACTTCTCCAACGGTTAGAGGAACGGAATCAATTAGAGGAGCAGAGTCTAGCTCGCTCCAATTGCCGCGTGGGGAAGAATAGAGCGCAGAGTCCGTATGAAAGATATCCAAGGAGCAGAATTGGAAGTGCGATTGGCTCTGCCAGGCTCTGAAGGATCGCACCCAAAGCAAGAAGGATCGCACCTAAAGCAATAGGAATAAAATCGCTCCAATCGGGAGTTAGGGCAAGCTGAGATATTCCTGTGGCACCACGCCGTTTTTAATATGGTATTATGGGATCCGCCACCCAAAAAAGCATCGAAAAGCTGGTATCTGAAATTGGTATTATCGCTTTTCAGCGCTGTCGAAAGTGGCATCCTGAATCTGAAATCTGCACCAGGATTACAGAGAAAGGGCATCGGGGCGTAGCGCAGCTTGGTAGCGCACTACTTTGGGGTAGTAGGGGTCGCAGGTTCAAATCCTGTCGCTCCGATAGTTGGAAACCCTCTCTATGAGAGGGTTTCCAAGTTTTAAAGGGGCATCTAACCACGACCACTATCGGTGCAAATCTGGAGCAATCTGGAGTGTTCTGGAACAATCTGTAGCAATTATTGGGGTGAAATTGGGGGACGATTAGGCTCGATTTCTCCCAACAGAGGTTAGATCCCAATGCCGAAGTCAGCGAAAGGAACGGTAACGGTACGAGTTGCAAAAGGACGTTTAACTCTGCGGTGGACGTGGAGCGAAGAGCTTGGAGGGAATAGAGAGCGATATGAAATGGCGATTGGGCTGCCTGACAATCCGACCAATCGAAAAGTGGCTGAACTCAAGGCAAAGCTGATCGAGCGAGATTTAGCCCATGACGGGTTTGATCCCACCTTGGAGAAATACCGTTCTAGCCTCCCAACCTCTCGTATTTCTATTGAGGAGCTGTTTAAGCGGTTTATTGAATATAAAAAACAATATGTATATGAAACCACTCTGATCAAATACAGAGGGTTATCAAATCATCTAGAAAAATTCTTCAAACAAAAAACTGCCGTCAGTCTTGGAGAGACTGAGGCAGTTGGGTTTAGAGATTGGCTGCTGAAATCAGAAAAGCTTCAGCCGATTACGGTGTTCGATAAGTTAACGCTGGTTTCTGCCTGCTGGGAGTGGGGCGTGAAGCGGAAGTTCGTGGCTTCCAATCCTTGGGGTGAAGTGGTTCGCACCTTCAAAGTGCCTCCCAAACAGAAGTCGAAACCGTTTTCTAAAGCAGAGGTCAGAGCGATTGTGCAAGGGTTTCGAGTTGACCCAGAGTATAGCTACTACGCTGATTTTGTGGAGTTCTTTCTGAGTATCGGCTGCCGGACTGGGGAAGCGGTTGCGTTGCAGTGGAAGCATCTCTCGGATGACTGCTCAGCGATTTGGATCGGGGAATCGGTGACAGTTGACGGCGATCGCAAGGCAACTAAAACGAATGAATCACGAGATTTCATCCTTCCCGAGCGAGTGCAGGAGCTGCTGAAGCGCCGTAAACCTCACAATGCTAAACCGGATGATGCTGTGTTTCCGTCTCGTCGGGGGAAAACCATTAATCCTCGCAACTTTGCTAAACGGGCGTGGAAAGAAGTATTAGGCAAGGCGGGGATTGATTATCGCCGTCCCTACAATTCCCGTCACACCATGGCGTCGCTATCGATTTTCGAGTATGGCGAGAATCCTGCCAAAATTGCCCGCATGTTGGGACATGACCCGCGAACGCTATTTAGAAACTATCTGGGTGAGGTGGGCGATCGATCTTCACTGCCAGATGTGTTGAGTGATTAGCTTGCCCTCCTCCGCTTGGGTTGATTCGATTTCAGGGTCGCTTGATATGCCTCGATCGCGGCTAGATGTCCATCAGGGTCATTGCGATGGGCAATCCAGTCTTCGAGCAGCTCTTTGTTGTAGAGAAATTGTCTGCCTACCCGTTGGTAGTGAATCCCCTCAATCCATCCAACCTCGCCGCTTAATCTCCAGCCCCCAGCCGTTTTCCAGTGGATATTGAGCAGCTTGGCTACTTCGTATTTGTTGATCCAAGTGTAATTCTGCGTTGCCATTAGTGTTCCGGTTGATTAAGATTTGGCTCGATTCTGCGGTAGTGGCCTGCTGTAGAGGTGAGGAAACCCTCGCCCTTTAGCTCTTTCAGAGCGTCTGACACCTCTTTCCACCGTAGGTTTGTTTCGCTTGCGATTTTGGCGGGATAGCCGCGATCGCGAGTTTCAAAATACTCCCGAACCTTGGCTTTTATCTTCCAGTCGCTAGGCAAAGATTGCTCTACTGACTCGCCGTTTTCGCCTGTAAACGGATTAACCTTCATGCTGCTACCTCCTTGCTCCTTTGATGTGTGGTCGAAATGTCCAGTTGATTCGCTCTCCTACTGGTCTAGCCGTCTTTGAAACTTGGTGAACATGGGTCGATTGGCATCCGGGACGCATGAAAATTAGCGACCCATGCTCTAGCTCGAAATGCCCTGTCTCGCCCCGACTTCCCTTGGGTTTAATGCTGAATCGGCGTGTGCCTCCAAGAGAGATACTTGCGATCGCAGGCTTCTCGCCCATCGTCCGTTCTTGATCGGCGTGCCATCCAATGGAGTCCTTGCCGTTGCGATAGCGGTTGCCGATGACGATGTGATAGCGATAGCCCGTGTGATTCTCAATCTTTCCTCTAAGCTGTTGCAAACAATCTGCCCAAGGCAGTGGCTGAAGCAAAACTGTTTTGCTGTAGAGGTAATCGCACCCCTCGTCGCCATAAATTGCTTCTAAGCGGGGTACGTCCATCCACTTGCCCAACATGCGGATCTGGTTCTGCTGCCAATGCAGTTGTTGGCTCTGCTCAAACAATCGATCCGCTTCTTGGCGTGAGAGGAAGTTGGGATAGAACTCGACAGGTAAGGTTAGCGTTCTCTCGTCAATTAGCTCTAACTGAGTGCCTTGAAGTGTCATGGTTTACCTCCCAAGCCTTCTATGACTGAGCCATATCGGCTGGCGTTCGGGCTGGATGCTAGCTTTGCAATAGTGCGATCTGCGTGGCGTTTGATTGCCTCATGCCACAAATCTAATCCCGAAGGGCTGGTAGGTTGTGGAGCCGGAACGAACTCAAGTTGCGCTGTTCCCAGCACCCAGGCTTGCCCTTCAAGTTCAATTTGAGCAATATCGGCGGTGATCATCGAGGAGACGATTCCAATCTGCCCGATCAAGGTTTGGGGCAGCTTCTCAACACGAGTAACTTTGACTGAATCCCCACGCTTGATGGAAGGAGCCGCCGGAACGGTTTGTTCGAGTGGCACCACGTAATCAAGCAATCCAATTTGTTCACCAGTCGTCATGGTCCAGCTCCACGATTTCACCACTGAATGCTTGGGCTAAGTTTTGAGCAGCCGCCAGCTCATTCTCTTGAGGCAGCTTCACTCCAAACCGCCACTGACCGAGAGATACGGCAAAGCCAATAGGAATGCGGACGACTTGAAGCCGATGCCCTTTGGGGCTGAGGTATTCAGCCACATCGGGTATCAGCTCAGGCTTGGCGGCTTGGCACTCGTTCAGAGGGAACGTAATGCCGCTGCCGCTTGCCCACGGATTGAGGAAATAAACGTCCTTGTCCCGAACCTTCTTAATGCCTTGAATCGTAAACAGTGTGCAGACTTCGCTGGACTGATGGAGCGCGATCGCGCTGGGCTTAACCCAATCTGGAAGGCTGTTCATGCTGCCACCTCCCCGTGCACATCGTTCTTACTATCTATATATATAGAATTCGTGTGCACGGCGGACTCACTTCGACTTAGCGCATCACGCTCGATCCACTTCGCGAAAACCTTCTCCCGCTCGTCTTTGGGCGCTTCGTAGCTGTAAACCCACTGGCGGTTTCCCTTGCCTCTGCCGCCTTCCTGTCGAACCCGGCTTAGGATCAGCCCTAGCTTGCCCACGAGCAGCTTTAAAGCCTTGATCGGGGTCATCTTGTCGCTGATCGTGGCGTTTAGGATTGGGTTGAGCTGCTTCCGGTTGGCGATCGCCGCCTGGGCTAATTCGATCAAATCCCGGTCTGTGTTGCGGTATCCTTTCGCGGCTCGCTTGGGGTGAAGTAGATCTAAAACCTTGAGATACTTGAGGCAAGCCACCTGCAAAATCAGCACGCTGCGGTTGAGCGTCGGCTTCCAAATCTGCCCACTTTGCAGCAGCCCTTCAAAAATATTGCGATCGCGGTCTACGAGGAAGGGCTCGCCGACGGTCGCGAAGTAGTGCAAGCGAATCTGGCTGAACCATTTATCCCGGTCGCGCTCAATTAGAGGTTTATTAATCGGAACCAGGTATTTCTTCTGCAACTCGTGCTTGCGTTCTTTAAACCAATCCTCAAGCGATTTCTCTTTCTTGCGGCTCAATTCCTCCGCCTTGCTGTCTGTGATGTCTGCTGCATTGACGATCGATTCATCCTCTAAATCCGTCTTCGCATCCCGCGCTTTCGTCAGTGCTTCATAGAGTTCCGCGTCATCGGGACACTCGTAACCCCATTCGATCGCGTGCCCTTCTCGCTCTAATCCCTTAAGAATGTTGGCTCTATAACAGCGACTATCGAAGTTGTGAATGACCGCAATCTTGCCCCACGTATTGAATGCGGTGTCGTTATGGGAAAACCCCTCGTCGGTGCTGAAACTTTCGGTTGTGGCGCGAATTCGTGCCACTGCCTGCTCGGTTAGCACCTCCTCATTGTGCAGCAGGGTATAGAGCGACGTTTCCCCGCGAGCAATCTTGCGGACGCCGTTCGATTTTGCCCAGACATGCCGATCCACGGGTTCCCTCACTCGGGACAGGGCTTGCCTTGCACAATCCGAGTCACCCACGCCCCAGAAGCAGCCCCACACGCTTTTGAAGTGCCCGCGCACGTCGATTGATACTCCGGTCCCAATCGTTGGGCTGGCGAGAACGATATCGTAGTCCGCAATAATCTTGTTGATGTCTGCGACGCAGCGATAGGCAGCGTGCTTAGGATCAGCCACCGTGTAGGCATCAATTCGCAGAATTTTCTTCTCTGGGAATTGCTCTTGCAAAATTGTTTCGAGGTTGGTCGTGCTCCAAGTGGAGGATGATTTTTGTGACTCGGTGAAAATGAACCCAGGACCAAGCTCTAGATTCTCAAACAAACTGTTGAGCCATGCCTTCGGCGTGGTTTGGTCGTACTCGTAGACCGTCCACGCTTGTTCACCTTCAGGCTTCCAGTGATTCTCCACAATCCACGGCGCGATCGAAGTTTCAGCCATGCCGCGAATAAAGTTGATGCTCAAATCGCACAAATCAGCATCCAAGCAAATGATTTTGCCGTGGTCGGATTCGAGGATATTTTTGAGCAGCTTCTGAAATTCTTTCAGAATGGGCGTGCGGTAGCGACTCACCTCAGTCGAGGCAAACAGCAGATGCTTGATGAATTGCTCCACCTCATCTAGGACCAGAATCACATTGCCGTCGCTATACCAGTTGTCCGCGTCAAACCTCATCCCTGAATTGGGGTGCATCGAATCCACGCACATCCCACACCCAAACAGCCGCCCTTCTTGCATATCTCGCGCTTCAGAGGCAAAGGGCAGCGCGAGCTTTTCGGGATGACAAGTGGCTTGCCCAAGCTGCACACGGTGGGTGAGAACCAAGATGGGAACCGGAACATCCCGGTCCTGTGCCTTGGCTTGAACTTTCTTGAGCAGCGTTGATTTACCCGTATTTTTGGGTGATCTCACGAACATAAGCTTCTCGCCGTCAGGGATATCAATATCGCTGACATAGCGCTGATCCAGTGGCATCGCGACCGGAAAGCTGAGTCCAGAATAGTGGCGGATTCGATCCTCTTCTAGGGTGCGAGCACTGGCAAACACCGACTCTAATGCCTCTGCTCCCTGCGCTACGACAAAATCATCGACGCCCTTTTGGGGACCGGGAAGACGGCAGATTTTTGGCTCACACCGATAGTTCTGAATCAGATGCCAGTAGATTTTGTCAATCTGCTTATTGACGTTGCGGCGAGTTTTGAGCTTTTTGTCATAGTCAAAACAGATCAGCCATGCTCGCCCTTCAGTCGCAAAGGGTTGGAAGCAAGGACGCAGAAGCGGTTTGAGCAGCCGTACCTTGCGCTCGTCGTTCTCTTGGACTACCGTACCGACACCACTACACCCGATCGCGGCATAGCCTTGGGTCAGCAAACATCCGGCTTTCTTGGCTCCTTCGGTGAGCGTAATTGGAACATTCTTGACTCTGACCCACTCCCAAAAGCCGATGGCTTCACCGCGCTCTGACATGGGAATATTGGTCGGCATGGCGATGCGGTAACGCTCTGCAACTTTAAGCCAAATCTGGAGCGGCACTCGTAGATAATGCGCTCCTAATGGCACTCGCTTCGGAGCATCGTACTTAACGAACTCTCCCGGTTTTTCGTCACTAGGTCGGGGGAAGTCTCCTTTGAACTGTCCCCACGTCATCGGCTCCCAGTTCTTGAGCGGGTCTAGTCCGCTACACCACCAGCCGCCTTTTGTCAGAGGCTCATACTTCCTAAAATCGCGGGCTGTTTCTGCGGTGACATACTGGCTGGCATGTCCGCCCCGCTTTTCCATCGAGTCACCCAGCAGAAGCTCGTAAACGGTTTCACCGACAAAGCTTTCAACGTTAAGCGCCACGATTTCCGCGTCTACTCCACTGCCAACGACCCATTCATCTCTGTGCGTGATTTCGATGTGGTCCGTGTTGCATCCAGTGTTGTATCGTGAATTCTGTTGTTGTTTTAGGGGGGCAGGTAAATTCATTTGTTGCCCCCACTTTTCTTGCTCAAACTCACGTTCTGACACTCCTTACACCACTCTTGAAGTCGCGGCGACTCTTGCAGGTAAAACAAAATCGATGCTCCTTTGAATTCCCTCTTGCAGCGCGAACAACGGCGCTTGTGAGGACTGACGCAGCACTGAGGGGATTGCAGCGTTAAGCTCATGCCGTCTCCTCCTGAAATTGGTTTGCTTCCTGCTTTGCGAGGAAATACTCTTTGGTCTCCCTTGGAAAATCGCCGAAATAGTATTCAGGGTTGCCCGCATACGGACGACACCTCCACCCCTGCTGCCGAGCCAGCTTCTTGATTTCTGCTACCGTTTGGGGCATTCCTGGAAGTTTTGTTAGTTCTGTTGCTGCGAAGAAGTGTTTGCCAGTCCAGTCGCCGATCGTGGTTTGTCGTGGGTTTCGAGTGCTCATGCCGACACCTCCACTGGCTCAGAAAACTGCACCTCTTGTTCCACTCTCTGTTGAATGTTTGGAGGCATCCAACCGCAGCTGCGACAGGCGTAAACCTCTAGAGTCCCTAACCACCCGGCGTGCTGCATTGCCCACATTTCGCCGCAGGCTGGGCACTGCGATCGTTTTGCAAGTCTCATACAACACCTCTTTCCCGTCGTCTAAACGGGATAACGTTTCGGCTCGTCTGAAGCTGTGCCCTAAGTTGGCGAACTTCGAGAATCGCGCCTGCGTTACGCGGCTGTGGGGTAAACGATGGAAGAACAATCATGCCGCTATTCCCTCCATTAGTTCGGATTCGGGAAGCCAACCATTCGGTTCTAGATTGGTTTCGTAGTGCCGCTCGCTTTGGATGAGCCGCGACCTGAGCACCATCACCCGATCGCCTGCACTCGTCGCAACCCACTGCCCCCGCTGGAACTTTTGCAGTTCCTTTTCCGGTTGGAGGCATTGAATTTCGTAGAATTCCGCGTCGGGGAAGGCGTCGCGAAACTGGTCGATCGCGTCATCGGGTGAGACGGCAGCGCAAACGAGTTCTGATTTGTTGGAGCCTTTGACCTCGTAGGGAAGCAGGTCAGTCCAGTTCTTTTTGGGAAAGTCAGGTTCGAGAGATTTCATAAGGGTTGCTGCTACGGGATAGATGGGCACATCGGATTGATGAAAAGGGAAACTTGTATGAAGGGAGTGTGAAGCCTGAGACTGGCTCAGTGGGCGGATTGCAGTTGATGTCTGCAAAACCTCTACGGAACTCCGTAATGTCACGAATTGCTTTTCGGTCTTTTTCTGCATCACGGAAGCATCTTGGGGGCAAAGCTGATATACTGGTCAAATACAAAAGCCTTTTGCTGCCTCAATTTGAGACAGCTTTGTGAAGAATATTCAGACCTGTGTCGTTAGCCATAGAAAAGCCGTTGCTTTACCAAAGCCTTCGCTTTTAGTTCTTGAATATTTGGCTTTTTGAAATTGCTTAGTTGGTCGCTAATCAATTTCGGTTTTGGAAATTAATGCATTTGAAATTTTGAGAGGTCGTCTAGTTGTCAGCTAGGCGACTTCTTTAGTTTTTGAGTCATTAGCGGACAGTTCGCAGAGTGTTAGAGGCTAGAAGCCTTCGCTTGCTCAGGTTTCGTCGAGTCGAGTTCCCGTAGAACTGCGTCCATCAGTACATCGTGCATTTTGATGCCTTTGCTTGCTGTAGCTGCCTTGAATCGGCGGTGCATTTCAGGAGTCAGAACAACTGCTACTTTGGTCTTGCTCATAATGCCTGTCATTTATTGTTTATCGATTTCAATAATCAATAATACTCAATTGCTTAAAAAAGAAACGATTGATCAACAGAAATTTATGATCTCTTTTGATAATCCTTCAATCGCCATGAATGCCCAACTTCAATTTCACCCGAACTGGAATGCGCCGACTCGGCGATTTAATTCGAGACGCAATGGATGATGAGGGGCTTGGGTATCAAGATCTAATCGAGAAATTAAGGCAGGGAGGATACGACACGAACACCTCTCGAATTCAGCGACTTCGAGATGGAGTCAACAGAGAGCCGCCTTCTGGTTTAATGTGGGCGATCGCTCGACTAGGGTTCGTGAAGAAGCCGGACGGACAGCCCTATACTTTAGAGGAATTATTTTTAGTGGGCTGTGAGAGTCTCGATCCTCGAAGCACTATGCATGAAGACGAATTATTGCTAGACACGCCTTATCCAGAGGCAGTTGCCTTTCTCAGAGAAAGAACGCAAGGTAAAGACGTTGCGACACTAGCGCGAAGTTGCAACATCTCGATCAACCGAATGAGGCGAATCTTGCGTGGAGAGCTGCCGACGTGGGTTGAGTTGCTTAAGTTAGGGGCTTATCTCTTCCCTAGCAAAAACCCAGAACCGCTCGCAAGGTTGTACGGCGTCAATGTTGACGCTCCTATTCTTAACCGAGGGTAGCCTGTTAGCTCGCCCACTGGACCGTAGCAAGTTGAGTTGGAATCACTGCCTCTAGGTATCCTTGATTCAGAATTTTGATGTAGGCAAGCTCAAGATTGAGCGCAACAATCGCAATCGATTGCGATTGAAGCAGGACTGATTCGAGAATTTCGCTAGAGGGACAGTTTATTGTCAATTCACTCCCGTCCTGATGTAGCTGGCATTTAAGTAGGATGTCGTGCAGCTTGTAATCAAAGGCGAGCCAGCGTGCGATCGCGGCTGTAGCTGTAATACGGTCTGTCATTGAGGGGGCAAGCGGGTGACGATTTTCTTTGTTCACTGTAGTACGAACCAACTATGAAGAAAATGTAATGTGTGCAAACCTTTGGTTTCTTACAGATCTAGCCTGTAGCTTTGACGAATCTTGATAAAGGAATCGCTCATTAGGGTGTTGTAACCCAAAGTAGGGGTGGGTGCTAGGAAACGCAGGTTCGCGACTCACTTCCTATTTCTGGGCTGGGCACGACGAATTCGGATAGGGCACTCTAAGCGCGTCCTGTTGCCCCACACACCCAATGAATTTCAAACTCTTCTGGTTCGCCCTGATTGGGACGATCGTTCTATCGACTCCGGCTTCTGCTTATGTCTCCCCACCACCGGATTTGACCCGTGAGATGGCGTTTATCTTAGAGCTAAAACAAATCAAAGCGACACCGCAAACTCAAGCGGTGCTGAAATTGGCAAATGCCAAGCCAGATACACTAATCGACCAAGCCAAGAAGTTCTGTGCAACACCGCCGCCACGTGTGCCGACAGACGCGCTTGATCTACTGGCAATCAAACATTTCTGTCCAGTGTTTCCCCACAAAAAAGCGACCCGATAACGCACGGATCGCCTTGGATAGATATTGCAACGGAAACTTACTTGGCTGTGGTTTTAGCAGCGGACCTTCGTGCTGCTGGCTTCTTCTGTGCTGCTGTTCGAGGTTTAGCAGCCGGTGCTTGGGCTTTCGCTACGACTCGGTTTTGAGCCGCCACTGACTTGAGCCGTTCTTTTGCCTCGTCCTTCAGTCGGTCGATCGCTTGATACGCTGCGTCTAGTTCATAGAGGTCTTCCCCGTTGCGTCGAAACGCTCTTGGGTTAATCGCTCTAATTTCATCCGCGATTGCAGTTGGGTCAAACCCAGTTTGGTGAGCAAAATCGCTCAATTCAGCGATCGTGTAAAGGTCGGTAGCTGCAATGGTGGGAGTAGGGTCAGTTGAAACGGTTTCGATGGGAGAGACAGGAGCGTTATCGACAGCAGATTGACCGAGTGTGGCGGTTGTCATATCAGTTTCAGCATCAGCGTTGCCTATCAATATATCCCGCGTAGCAAATTCGTCCACAGTTTCCCCGTAGCAGAGCAGGGCAACGGTCTCGACGCCACAAGTAAGCCATGCCATATACTTGACCAGCTTCAGGTGCGTCAAAACCCAATCCACAACGCTGGGGTTGCGGGCGAAGAGGTTGAGTTTGCGATTGGCTCTGCCAAGCTCCGAAGGATCGTGGATGATAACGATTGCTTGGTCGATCGACAGGGAAGGAATCGAGTCGAGGAAGCGGCGAGCTTGCATGGCTTCCACGAGGGTCTGTTGCTGTGGGGTGAACATGGCGATTTTGGGGAGGAACTTGCGCTCAGGATTCCCAAAGATACGCGGCTTTGACGGAGTGCGTACCCGCAGAACTACTCGCCCTGCTGCCTGCTGAGGATTTCCCAGATGCGCCGATTCTCGGTCTGGAGTCCCCTGACTTCTGACTGCATTTCGTCAATGCGGGTCAGGACTTCATTAAATCGCTGATCGGTGTGTTCCATGTGTTGCTGTTGGGCTTGAGCCAGTCGATCGACTGCCTGCATGGTAGTTTGCAGGTAGCGCCCATTTTCAAACGTGATATCAATTAGCCGATTGAGCGAGGTTTTAACATCAAGCATGTCAACTTCAAGGCGTTCAATTCGTTCATTTTGCGGATCAGGTTGGGTCATAATGGTTCCTGAGATGAAAGCTTGTATGCACTTAATTATCTGCGATTGCATTTGGAAGAAGTGCGATCGCTTTTTAGTGTTGAAAATGGACATAGGGGAGGTGCTTATACGCTACGGTCTAGCCTTCACGCTGGCTCTGGTATGCCACAACCCCGGTTTTCCGCCTCCTATTCAATTACAAACAGACTTTTTCGGCTGCTCGCGGACTGGTTCTAACTACTGTCGTTGTAAATCATGATTTTGCGGTTATGGTATGGACGGCGAATCGCCTCTGACCAGAAACTTAGGCGGTTCGTCACCCGATTGGGTGAGGGTGAAAATTTGTCGTGTCCGGGAACGCTGAGAGCATCATGTTTCTGGTCAAAATAAATGAAATCTTCACCACCTGGGCAGGCCGTGAATCCTGCTGTTGTCGAACTGCAATCCCTTCGTCTGGAAATGAGACAGACCAAAGAGGAATTGGCAGGATTACGCGCCGATTTTCGCAAGCTGAATATTATCGATCAGGTTGCTAAAGGCGTTCTCCTGGCTGGGTTTGCTCTTTGGATTGGAGTGCTTGTGCTAAGCACGATCGCTCAAATCTTGTTTGGTCGATAGGGGAATAGGTCATGAGAAAGTTAAGTTTTATTCCTGTTATTGCGGTTAGCTTGCTAATGCTGTCAGGCTGTCAAAACACGAAAACTCCAGAAGGGGTCTTCAATGCTTATTTAGAAACACTAAAAAGCGGGAAAGTAGAAAAACAGAAAGATCTGACCTGCCGCCTGCAAGCGCTGGAAGTAAAGAATCCGTTGCTAGAAGTGCAGAAGTGGGAGATCACTGGGCAGGAGACAAAAGCCAATGAGGAGGATTCCGAATCTAAGTACCATTTACTCGCTGTTCGCATTTCGGAAAAGAGCTTGGGCGGAATGGTGGTTGATCGGACGTGGAAGTTTAAGGTCTGGAAATCTGATGAGCTGTTTGAGTCGCATAAGCGTCTGTTCGACAAGCTCAATCGCGGATCGGCTCAAGCGATTGAATCGGTAAGACAGCTTCAGAAAATGGCGGGAGAGACTCCAATGGAGGCCGCAAAACCTGTTGTGACAGACCGCAAAGAGTACTCTTCCAACTCTTACTGTGTCTCGAATTATGAGCCTAAAGAGCAATGAGAAGACTCGCGGCGATCCTCGCTATTGGGCATTTTGTTTTGGAGCGACGATCTTGCTCTGTATTGTTTGCGAGACGATCGCGCGTTTAAGTAGATAGCCATAAATAATTTCACACAGTAGATATCGCTTCTCTATGTACGAGGGCGATTTTTTGTTTTTAAACGAAAGAATTCAGCTCAACTTGAGATGCTGTTGAGCGAGAAATTTAATGATTGATCCGTGAGGCGAGACCTATTTGAGAGTTACTCGGCTCGTGGATCAGCTTGCGATAACTCCTCTAGCGAGACGGACGGTAGAGCAAGAAGATTGAACGACTCAATCAGGGCTATCATCACCCGTCTCCTGCACAGCCTCAACGTAATCAATTAACTGTTCAGGAGAGCATTCCAAGGTTTTGCAAAGCCTTGCTACTCTCTCAAACCACACCAAGGCATTTCTACCTTTCTCCCAATTGGAAATAGTGGACTCCGTAACCCCTACAGCTTGCGCTAACTCAAGCTGGGTTAAGTCCGCTTTCCTCCGTAACTCTGCAACTTTAGACACTGGAATCTTCCCCATAAGGAATTCATACCAACATCTTAGCCTTAAAGTCTTTAGAGTCAAGTATTTAGATAAAACTCTTGACACCCTTAAAACTTTAAGGGTAAGTTAGACACAAGAGAGGAGAGCGCAACCAACCAAAGTCTCGCTCCCCCTCCGCAAACCCTACAAAAGGTTCTACAGCAATTATGTCACGTAAATCTCTCGAATATTGGGCAGCACCAGCCTCCACTGAATCCGACACAGAGCTAGACAGAATCTACTCCTTGGGCGAAATCCACGCTAGAGCTGGACGGAAGCCCAACCTCAAAGGCATTCCCCAGCATCAACGCTGCTACTACATGGCAGCCTACAACAAATTCAAGAACACCAAATAGAGAGGCCGCCCGGATGTACTCAGAGTTCCGGGCGGAACTCTCCGCCCTCGACTATCGCGCCGTTCACTCATCTCCCTTACTCGTTCGCGCCCTTGCTGAGCTTCAGTACTGGGAAGAAGCCAAAGAACGCTTCAAAGTCGGCACGATCGTTCTCGCTCACGACGGCTGCCAATGGATCATCAAGGTCTCTGCTGACTTGGTTCAAAAAATTCTGCCGTTCTAAAAATCAAACGGGTAGCTGCACTTGGCTCAACCCTGACAGCTACCCACTCACCCCTAAATCACTTATTAATTCGGGACTTAAATTATGCTACCCTTCCTCGTCACTGCTGCCGCTGCTCTTTCAGTTGCTGTTGCTCCATCCGCATCTGCGGCAGAGCCTCTATGGATCAATGCTGGTGAGTCTGCTGGAGTAACCGGGACCGTTCAAATTTCGCTCGACTCTACTTCTGTTCGTGCCGCCTCTCCGGGTGTCATCGAGGCATTTGTAAAGGTGGTTCAGCCTAAAACAGAAGAGATCCGCAAGGTGTCCATTGCTTGCGGGACTGGAAAGATTTCATGGGGTCAAGGATTTAACGATCCTCGCTCCTACCCCATCAGGAGAGTAATAGAGCTTTCCTGCGTTCCTGGCATGAGCAAATAAGCCCGTCAGTTCGTGTGTTCCCTAAATTCACCCTACTTCTGGAGCCAACTTATGGAAGAAATCTCACGTCTCCTCATCCTCAAGATTGAGCAGGTCCGCGATTCTGAGGGTAATCCTTGCACGAGATCAGAGGCTGATGCGATCCTTCGGAGCTTGGCAAAGCCAATCGCTGCCGAAATGGTCAGAACTCTCGTTCTGAATCATCCACTGCTAGAAGAAAACGCCCAAGACCTGCTTGATGAGAAAGGATTTGTAGAGGTTGCCGCATGACCACACTTCAAGACCAATTCAACAAACTCCAAACTCTGGAGCAGCAACGCCAAGAGCTACTGCGAACCATAAGCGACCTTGAGCAACAGCAGGAAGAATTAGCCCGCTTAATCCTTCACTCTCCAAACCTACCCCAAGAAGCTTACGTTCCAATCGACTCCAAAACGATCGCTTGGATCGAGCATTCAGACCACTGGAACGATCAAAGTTTGCGAAGCGCAATTCAGTTTCACGAACTCACTCACCTCGATTTTGAGCCAGACGATGACGATCGCACTACTCTGTAACGTGCTAGAAGCAAAGCTAGAGAATTAGACAATTTGCGATCAACAACTCAAAATTCTGCTCTATGCAATGAGGGTTGCACAAGATTTTGAGTGCGGTCGTTGACTCTATCTGCATAAAGGTCAGAAGTCCACCGTGTGAGCCATTGGGTAGCAGCATAAAGCGGGACAGGATTCCGTCTAAGCGAGACTCATTTCTCTGCCAT